>JBKJUT010000088.1:0-8383 GCA_046590515.1 Ferruginibacter sp. | reverse complement strand
ACAGAATTGAAGATGCGATTGAAGATGTGAGGCTGGGCAAAATGATTATTGTGGTAGATGATGAAGACCGTGAAAATGAGGGAGATTTCATTACCGCTGCCCGAAATGTAACCCCCGAAATCATTAATTTCATGAGTACCCACGGCCGTGGACTCATCTGTGCCCCATTGGTAGAAGACAAGTGCGAAGAATTCCAGTTGCAACCAATGGTTGTCAATAATACCTCCCTTCATGAAACGGCATTTACCGTAAGCATTGATCTTTTAGGAGATGGCTGTACTACAGGCATCTCTGCCCACGACAGGGCTAAAACCATCCAGGCGCTGGTTAAAACGGGTACCAGGGCTGAAGATTTCGGCCGTCCTGGTCATATTTTCCCGCTGAGGGCAAAAAAAGGTGGGGTATTACGTCGTGCAGGACATACTGAGGCTACCATAGATATTGCCAGGTTAGCCGGTTTTGAGCCGGCCGGTGTGCTGGTAGAGATCATGAATGAAGACGGCAGCATGGCGAGGTTGCCTGAACTTAAAGAAATTGCACAAAAGTTTAACCTTAAGATTATATCTATAAAAGACCTGATCGAATACCGGTTACGTACCGAATCGCTTATAGAAGAAGAAGTAAGGGTCAAAATGCCCACTAAATTCGGGTTATTTGAGCTGGTGGCTTTCAGGCAGGTAAATACAGGCGAAATTCATATGGCCTTAAAAAAAGGAGAATGGGAGAAAGATGAACCTATCCTCGTAAGGGTACATAGCAGTTGTATGACAGGTGATATCCTGGGTTCCCTGCGATGTGATTGTGGTGAACAGCTTCACCAGGCTATGCAGCATGTGGAGAAGGAAGGAAAAGGAATTGTGTTATATATGAACCAGGAGGGGAGGGGAATCGGCCTTATCAATAAATTAAAAGCCTATAAACTACAGGAGGGCGGTATGGATACTGTGGAAGCCAATCTCCAGTTGGGTTTTGAGATGGATGAGCGTGATTATGGAATCGGGGCACAAATATTACGTGAACTCGGTGTTACCAAGATGAAACTAATGACCAACAACCCCCGCAAAAGAGCTGGTTTGTTAGGGTATGGACTTGAAATCACTGAAGCTGTGCCAATAGAAATTTTGCCTAACAGTCACAATGAAAAATATTTATTTACCAAGAGGGATAAATTAGGCCACGAGATTTTAAACGGCCTGTAATTAATTAAGGATTTGCACTTCATTCATCTCGTTGGTGCTGTCCTGGCGATTCAATTTTTTTCGGCTTTTGAAAATATCTGACAGCCGGTCAAAATCTTTCCGGTAAGATAACTGCACACCCGATCGGTTTCGTTGACCACTGGTATAATCCGCACTCGTACGGTTAAAGCCTACTACTCTTAGTGAACCGTCTTTATTCAGAATCCATTCAATAGTTATATCCGGGGTTACCAGTCCTTTGCGCGCCAACTGGCTGGCTGCAGGATTATTATAATCCAGGTTTCCACCAATAAGTACTTTCAGTTTGCTACTGAGCAATATACTTAAACCTGCACGCACATTGGCTTGTAGCTGGTTGGCGGCGGTCTGCAAATTCAGTGAAGGAGCAATATCTATATAAGTAGTGATTACCCCGTTGGTAGCTTTATATAATTCTTTATTGAAAAGGTCGGTCAGGTAACTGCTCATTAAACCTCCTACAGTGTTTGTGGCAATGGCAAGAGTATTAGCCCCGGCCTGCCGGTCCTGTTCATCAAAAAGAAAGGCATTAAACAGAAGTAAGCTCGCTACCTGTTTATTCATTTTATTTTCATCGTTCTGGAAATCCGCCAGTTTTTTAATGGCGATATAATCCCGTTTGATCTCGCTTTTTTCCGGAAGAATAAATTCAAAACGGATGACGGGTTTTAAAAGGCTCCCGGTGAGGTGAGATAATATGGTCACATCTTCCTTTACACTCACACCTCTGTCTGGACGCAGTCCGCCGATATCTACGTTCTTGGCGAGGTATTCTGCTTCAATATCAATGATGGCCAGGTAAGGATCTCCATTCCAGGTGATGCTGCCCCGGTTCAGATCGAACGGTTTTTTAAGAAAGGTCTGGAAATTAAAGGTGTATTCACCCCTGGTCAATTCATATTTGCCCCTGATTGATAGAGGTTCTTTGTTTCCAACCCTGATATTGATAAGCCCGTTACCCTGGCCTTTTACAATATCCTGGGTA
The DNA here is from genome assembly GCA_046590515.1 of Ferruginibacter sp. Classification (GTDB taxonomy): domain Bacteria; phylum Bacteroidota; class Bacteroidia; order Chitinophagales; family Chitinophagaceae; genus Ferruginibacter. The sequence goes on along the minus strand of JBKJUT010000088.1, from coordinate 6,181 downwards.
GTTTCATCGAGTATCACATCTATCTGGCAGGAAGGGTTGGCATTAAGGCTCAGGTTTACCAGGATGTTGGAACTTTCAGAGCTTCTGACATCATCCATTTCTTTACCAAACTGAATAAATTCAATATAATCTATGGCATTACTTTCTTTGCTTTCGCCTGTAGGCAGGTAGATATGGCTGCTGTCCAGGATGCTGGGTTCTCCCACTATATCCATTACCAGGTTGGTGACCGGCCCATTCAGGTTCATGGTAGCATTGCCGATTACTTTTCCGTAAAACTGCGCATTGTCTTTTTTAGTGGTGTTCAGCACCAGCATACGGCTTGTTTCAAATTTTATGTTATCAAAAGAGAAACGTTTAAAGAAATTATGGAACATCCTGCCGCTTATTGTTCCGGGGTTATAAAAGGTATCCCGGATAACCATCCTTCCCAGGTCGATCTCATTTTTTTTCAAGGTAATGGTTTCATTTTTCAACCAATAACTGCATTGGGTATACGCTATTTTTACCCTCGCAGAATCAATGGTTGCCTGCCCGGTGAGATACATATTGTCTTTCCCCCCGGTCCAGGACAGGTCAGCCTTAACAGGACCTTCCATGCTGCTGAAAACGGTGCCCAGGTAAGGTTCCAGGATGTTCAGGTTCAGCCGTTCAGCAAGTAAGCGCACATCTACCTGGTTGCCGGTAGAATCTTTGTAATTGTATTTTCCTTTCAAATCGAATATGTAGGCAGTATCATTTGAATTGCCGCTGAAAGTAACCAGGCCGGTATTGGTATTTGCAATTGCCTCCAGGCTTACTTTACCTATGTAACGTTTATCCAGTGAAAAGCTGTCGGTATGGCCGGTAAATTCTATAACCGGTTTGCCGAAAGGATCTCTTAGGGTAGCCGTACCTGTAAGTAGTCCCTGCAGTTTAGGCTGCTTTAAAAAGAGGGGCGAAAAATCGCCTATGTTTACATTCGCCAGGTTGGCCACGATATGGGTCTGGTCCGTTTCTTCCGAAAGTTCTGTCGAAAGTATGATCTGTTGTTTACCCTGGGTGAACCGTACTTCATTGGCATCAAGATAATTTTTACGGATAGTAAGTTCTCCGTCTTTTTCCAGTTCCCATTTCTTATCATTGATGATAAAAGAAGAAGGCAGGAAGTTAAGCTTTACGCCATCTGCATAGGTTTGTACACTGGCATTTAATTCTGCTTCATTTAGGGTTTTACTGGCACTTGTTTTTAAATGAATGAGGGAAACATCGTTATTGGCTGTTATCTGCAGGTTAGTGGCCGGGAAATGCAGGCTGTCGGAAAGAGCAATGTCATCAACCATTAAACTGGCTTTGAGCGTGTCGCGGTTACCGGTACTTTGCAGGAAAACGTTTGTAAAATTCTTCCCGTCATATTCAAACCACGGTACATTGGCGGTCACCAGTAATTCTGAATTGGCTACATCCAGTGTGCCTGCCACAGAAGAATTATTAAAACCCTTAAGCCGTTTATCAAAAAGCTTTATATACTCTTCCACATTCCGTGTTTGAATATTAAAAGAAAAATCCTGGTTGCTCACGGCGTATGAAGGCCTTTTGATGTAGGTTGGATAATACCTGTTGAGGAAAAGCTTAAAAGAATTAGGCAGGTCCATTATTGTAAACCGCCCGTTGATTTCAGCATCAATTTCATTGGAATGCAGGGTAAGGTATTTGATGTTATTACGTACCTGGGATGACAGGGTTAAGGAATCAAAAGAAAGTGCGATGCTGTCATTTTTCAGGTTTGCATTGTACACCCTGGCAGTGCCTAAAAAGTTATCAATATTATTTCCTGTAAAGTTTAAACTGAAGTTGCCCGATAGTGAAAGATTACTGTTTGCCACATGCAGGTTTTTAAGGTTTGCATGTTGCAGTGCTGCATCCAGGTTGAATTGTATGGCTTTGCCGGAAAGACTCAAAGTGCCATCGAGTGAACTGATTGAAATGTTTGGATCGTCAATACTCAGGTGACCTGTAAAAAGTTTCTTCTCAAAATGTCCATCAATATGTAAGCGTTGGTAATTGTAATTGTTATACACCAGTTGCGGTATGTCACCGGTAAAGTTGGCCTTAAGGGTTTGCAGGTTGAAGCCCTCTCCATTGACTTTTCCATTAAGGGAAATGCTGCCTAAGTCAGTACGATCCAAAAGCCGACCCAATTGAAAACCTTTGGTGTGCAGTTTACCGGAATATCTGGCTATCCCTTGTTCCGGTAGTTTCATATTCAGGTCTGCAGTAAGGGTGCCCAGGCTGGTGCCAATGGTGCCGTAAGCCACAAAGTCATCCACAAAGCCGGTAAAATTGCCGGTATAAGTAATGTGTCCTAACCGGCTTAATTTAGGTTGCTCTATCTTTCTCAGGCCCGGGGCTATAGTTAAAAGATCTGAGTATGTAGTTCTAAGGCTGGTAGAGGTAAAGTCTATAAAAGTATGTTTGATATCTGGCAGGCCCCGCATGGCGATCCGCCCTTCTACATGGCTGTTACCACTTTGAACCTTCATGTTATTAACAATAAAATTATCTACCGTACCACGCGCCTTGCCTTCCAGGAAAAAAATGCGGTTCCAGGTTTTTAACCCGGGTGCAAAATAAGCGAGGTCATCGCTGTGCAACTCACTATCCCTGAACCTTGCATTAATCAATACATTATTCACAAAGTTGCCCATGTCTTTATTAAATGCATTATAAGACATAGAATAATAATCGCGTAAATGGCTGCGGTTGGTTATTAAATCCAGGTCACTAAATTCCATCATTTCCGGAGTTACCCGTAACTGTGATTCAAGTTTCCTGATCAGAAATCCACTTCTCTCTTTGGCCGATAACAGGACTTTTGCCTGGAGTGTATCATTATGCAACACCAGGTCAGACATAGAACCGTTAATACCGGTAAATAACAGGTGCAGCCCATCGAACCGATCCGTGAAAGGTGGCCTGGTGGTCTCTTTGCTGTTTATAAACGTGCCATCACTTACACTGATCTTATTAACTGTTACCTGCCAGCCACTATTATTCCATTTAAAGGCAGAGAGCACAGGTATTTTCTGGATTATGTTTGTAAGGTCAGTTACAGGCGGCCTGTTACCTGAATAATTAGATTGCGAAAATACCGGGGAGACTAAAACCAGTTTATCAACGATAGCCACTTTTTTGTCAAGGTTCATTTCCTTTACTACCAGGTCTAGCTGTTGCAGTGAAGCCAGCATATTCTGCCCGATCCATTTATCCTGTTTATTAAAAACTACCCTGGTAAGGTGTAATTCCTGCAGGTCAAGCTCGAGGTTTTTCTTTCCTGTTTTTTTACCGGGTGAATCAAAATAATCCACCAGGAACTGGTAGTTCCAGACTGAATCACTTCGGTTAAGGTTAACCGTAGCGTCTTCAAGACCTATATATTTTAGTGTAGCCCTGTCTTTAAAAAAGAACCAGTCCGTGATATTGACAGTAGCCTTGCCTGCAGATAACAAGGTATCTTTCCGGCGGTCCTCTACCAATAATCCTTTTAAGAGCATTTTATTAAACAGGCCTATATCCACCTCTTGTATAGTTACCCGGGTGTGTAATTTCCCGGAAAGGTCTGCCGCAACCTGTTTAACCAGCCAGGTTTGCACCGGCGGCAGGTGAAGCAGGGCATAAAGCAGTGTTACCAGCAGCAATAGAGCCAGTAAAAATCTTTGTAATATTTTAAGGAATTTCTGCAGCGCGTGTAAATATGTGTAAAAATAACCATTAGCGCCCTTCAACCAAATGGATTAACCAACTTTATCATTTAATTTATTGTAGGGCAGGAGAATACATTAATACCCGGCTGCACCATCATCACCGCGACTATCCGCCACAGCCATGATTTTATTTTTTTTATTTTTTCTTTTTATCAGGATGAGTTCTGTACGCCCGATGGGATCCCGGTATTTTATACGGTATCCCATTCTTGTTAGCTGGCTAACGGTTTCTGCCGGGAATGTTTTTTCTACAAAAACTGAATCGGGTAGCCATTGGTGATGGAATTTGGGTTTATTTACTGCATCACCTGGCGATAATTTAAAGTCTATTACATTAACGATCGTCTGGAACACACTGGTAGGAATGGTACTTCCACCCGGAGTGCCCACCACCATGAAAGGCAGCTTATTTTTTAAAACCAGGGTGGGCGTCATACTGCTCAGCATTCTTTTGCCGGGTGTGATAGCATTCGCCGCTTTACCTGATACGCCATACATGTTAGCGACACCGTCTTTGATACTGAAATCATCCATTTCGTTATTCAGCAGGAAGCCCGCACCCTGTACAATGGTTTTGCTGCCATAAGAATCGTTAAGTGTGGTTGTTACAGCTACGGCATTGCCTTCTTCATCTATGATACTTATATGGGTGGTTTCTTCACTTTCATGAATTATACCGGCCCTGGTTATATCGCTGCTTCCTGCTTTTCCTTTTTGGTAATCAGCCATACGCTGTGACAGGTATTGAGGGCTGGCCAGGGTTTTTACAGGCACCTTCACAAAATCATTATCTCCCATAAATTCTGCCCTGTCGGCAAATGCCCTTCGTGCTGCTTCAATCATCAACTGAATGCCATTGACAGATCCGAACCGGTACTGATTTATATACGGGCCAACCATTTGTAACATCTGGTGTATCAGTAAGCCACCGCTGCTGGGTAGGGGCATAGATACAATTTCGTAACCTTTGTACATAAAACTATAAGGGATTCTGCTTTTTACCTGGTAAGCCTGCAGGTCTTGTAAAGAAATGATTCCGTTGCTCCTTTTCATTTCCTTTACGATCAATCCGGCTGTTTCACCTTCGTAAAATCCTTTTTGGCCAAAGTCCCTTATCCGGCGCAAAGTGGCAGCCAGTTCAGGCTGAAGCAGGGTATCGCCACATTCCCATGTACGTGCTTTTACAAAAGCCACACTTCCTGCATTGGCTTCCATGAATTTCTTTTTATTATCATTAAAAGATTTCGCTTGTGCCTCAGTGATAGCAAAACCTTTTTCTGCCAGGAGTATTGCTGGAGCGATTAATGCAGCCATGGGAAGTTTTGCATAAGGTAAACTGGCAAACAGGCCCGCAACTGTGCCGGGAACTCCTGATGCCAACTGCGCTTTAAGTGATAGATCTTTTACAGGTTGACCCTGTGCATCGAGATACATGTTTTTGGTGGCTGACATTGGTGCCACTTCCCGGTAATCCAGGGCTATTTTGCGACCACCTGATAAATGAGCTACTAAAAATCCACCACCTCCAAGATTGCCGGCAGCCGGGTAGACCACTGCCAGGGCCAACTGGACAGCAATAGCCGCATCCACAGCATTTCCGCCTAATTTTAAAATAGATACTCCTGTCTCGCTGGCCAGCGGATGAGCCGTAACCACTGCGGCATGGTGAAACGCGTTCTGTTTTATGGTTGAATAATGATATGGATCCTGGGCTTTAAGCGCAGTGGTAACAATACAAAGAGAAATTAAAGTAAATACGTTTCCAATGGACATGAGGTAATAATTTTGTTCAAATTTATTATTTCTTTTTTAAGGGGATTAGTTTCAATAATTTCACCCTGTCATAAATTTAATAATGTGAGAAATTTCCTGATCATTGCAGCTATAAGCTGGTGCCTGCCTGCCCTGGCACAAACACTTCAAAGCCCGAAACAGTTTTTGGGTTATGAATTAGGTGAAAAGTTTACCCCGCACTACCGTATCATCAATTATTTTGAACAGGCCGCTGCCGCCCGTCCGGGGTCCGTAAAGTTGCAGCAGTATGGCACCACCTACGAAGGCCGTCCATTAATGCTGGCAATGATAAGTTCGCCTGAAAATATAAACCGGCTTAATGATATTAAAAATAACAACCTGCGTTTAAGTGGTTTACTTAAAGACAGGCAACCAGATGTGCAAAGTCCTGCCATTGTCTGGCTTAGTTATAATGTTCACGGCAACGAAGCCAGTTCTTCTGAAGTGGCAATGAAAGCGTTATTCGAATTACTTTCCCCCTCTAACCCACAAACTGCCGGCTGGTTAAAGAATACAGTCATTATTATTGATCCCTGTTTAAACCCGGATGGGCGTGACCGTTATGTGAACTGGTTTAACCAGGTGGTGGGTAAAAATGCAGATCCCAACAAGGATGCGCGCGAACACAGTGAGCCCTGGCCGGG
>JBKJUT010000299.1:0-3324 GCA_046590515.1 Ferruginibacter sp. | reverse complement strand
AAGATGTAAAACTTACAATGTTAGCTCCGGGTAATATTATATTAATAAAGCCAGGTGAGAAAGTTCCTGCTGCTGCCTTCTATTATTACGCCATCAGCAGGAACTTTCTCACCTGGCTTTATTAATATAATATTACCCGGAGCTAACATTGTAAGTTTTACATCTTCGACCTGTCCATCTGCTTTTACCCTGTGGGCTTTTGCCGGCATCATGCTTACCAATAACTGCAATGCTTTTGAGGCTCCCAAAACTGATTTCATTTCCAGCCAATGACCTAATAACATAATTACAATCAGCGTAGCGAGTTCCCAGAAGAAATCCATTCCTGGTAAACCAAAGACAGTTGCTGCGCTATAAAAGTAGGCGACACTTATAGCCATTGAAATTAAAGTCATCATGCCAGGAGCCCGTTTCTTTACCTCCCCGAAAAAACCTTTTAAAAAAGGCCAGCCTCCCCAAAAATATACCACAGACGATAGCGCCATTAATACATACTGGTTTCCCGGAAGCAACAACCGGTAATTGAAAAACTGCTGGATCATTGGTGAAAAAACAAGTATTGGAATGGTGATTACAAGGCACACCCAAAATCTTTTTTTAAAATCCTGGATCATCATCCGGTGATGATCATGGCCTGCCATTCCCATGGGAATGGAATTATGATTTCCTTCTATACCGGAGTGATCCATGCCGGCATGTCCTGTTTTACTCACTTCCATTTTAGAATGATCCATTTTGCTATGGTCCATTGCGGGCATTACGTTTTCCTCTTTTTTATTGTTCGAAAGATCGGGCTGATGTTCCATGAAATAAAAATTTTTTATTAAAAAGTAAAATTTAATAACGGTTATGCCACTACCGTTTTAAATGAAAGTAAATGACTTTATAAACCAGTAACCTGTACCCAGGTTTTTGATTTAAGACTATTAAGTGCGGCAACTAATAAGAAAAATAGATTAGCTGATGAGAGGCTACAAACCAAGGCTGGCCATTTTAATGGCACGTTCTTTTTCATCTGTCCACGCAAAATATATTTTATTTCCTGCGCGGGTCATTTGCGGAAAGCCAGCAGACCTGGCCCCGGTAGAAGCGGCCACCTGGATTGAAGTTTGTTTAGTACCGTCTGCCGATACCTTTACTGCTTTTATCAAACTGCCTTCCATCCAGCTTACCATAGCTGTCTGTTCATCAAGCATTACCACACCTACTCTTCCAATGGCTTTTCCTTCGTCGATACGAATGGGTTGTGTAAATGTGGCTCCACCATCTTCGGAAAAAACTACACTGACTTGGCCGTTTTTTTCAGGCATAGAAAACCAGGCGACTGCCAGGTGATTACCTATGGAGGCTGCACCGGGACCGTTTACAGGGCAACCGTCAATTTTCCACTGGTCTGGAAAAATTATTTTTGGTGTAGTCCAGGCCCCGTTTACATAACGCACTATTGCCATATCCCTGATTTCATCTTCTGAACGGTTCCGGTAAACTACCACAGGGCCATTACTTGTTATTGCCGCACTGGTTTGACAGCAATCGCACACCCGGTTATCTAATTCCCATTCTTGTTTTTTATTTCCCTGATAGTCAATAACAGCCCCGCGTAAACTCATTTGTCCATGATGTCCTTCATGACCCGCATCTGCTTCCTCACCTCCTGTATTTCTTCCATCAAGCCAGGAGACAAAGAAATCGTTATTGTATGGAACGGCTGAAACAAATCCATGTTCAGCAAGTTTGCCATCATCATGTAAAGTTTTTACAGTGGACCATGTTTCTCCGTTATTGCCTGAATTAGTCACTTTGACATCATACGCGTATTTACTGTCGCCGCTTTTCTCTAAATAAAGGGCCATCAAATTACCAGTACCATCAGACGCCACCCTCGGGTAGTCGGCCCAGTTTACAAACCAGTTATTTCCTGAACCAATAGTTACAGGCTCCGACCATTTATCATTTGCCAGGGTTGAAAATTTTAAAGAATGTTGCTTTCCTTTTTTTTCTATCCATGATAAATACACCACTCCTTTACTATCGGCAAAAAGGAAAGGTTCAGCACACGTGTCTCTGGTGGGAGAAGAGTAAGGATTAATTCCGGAAATAACACTTGTTTCTTTTTCATGTGTATTCATCCTGCAGGAGGCTATTGTCAGAATAAACAGGAGGAGGGTTAAATACTTATACATTATGGGTTTATTATTTTAAGGATCATTTGGATGTGAGCGCTGTCATCCCAATTGCGGGTGCCTGTTTCAGAATAGACAAGTTTGCCTCCGGGGTTGTATATATAAGTGGTTGGCAATACCTGTATATTCAATTCTTCCATGTTTACAAGATGTAAAAAATTAAGGGAATAATTATTTCCGTGTTTAAAATCTTCTATTTCTTTTACGTCTTCATTTGAGGCCAGGAGAAAAATTATATTTTCACTCTTTAACCGGGCCTGCAATTTTTGTATAGATGGCATTTCAGAAATGCAGGGCCTGCACCAGGTTGCCCAGAAGTTCACAAAAACAACCTTACCATTATATTGAGAAATATCAATATCCTGGTTTTCCAGGTCTGTTAAACGGATTTTGGAAATACCGGTTTCACTTTTAATTGCAGAACTTATCACAGCTTCTTTCTCCGTTGCTGCTTCCCTGCATCCGGCTATTGCCGTTATCATCAATAAAGCCAGTATATAATTTTTATTCATTCAGTTTTTAGTAACCGCATTCATTCCCGCTAACTGGTTCATGCAAAAATCAATATAATACTTACATTTCTTAAACCGCATAGATACTGATTAGAGCAAAATTATTTATCCAGCTTATTAATCATAGCCTCCATTTCCGCAATCTCTTTACGTTGTGCTTTAATGATATCTTCTGCCAGCTTTTTTACTTCCGGGTCTTGCAGGCTGGCCCTTTCACTTGTCATGATGGCACTGGAATGATGTGGTATCATTGCCTTCATATATTGTACATCTCCCACAGGTGTTTGAGTCCGTAAAGCAAACAATACTAATATAAATACAACGACCCCACTTACTATGATCCCCATGTTTAATTTTTTATCAGGATACATTTTACCCATCATCAGCATCATCACAACTGCCATTGCCGCCACCATCAGAACAGTCATATAGATACGGGTGATACTGGTGTGATAGTGATTGATCTCTATCATGTTTAAAAACATTACCGCATACATGATTACGAAAGAAATTGCCATTGTCAATGAAAATTTTTTGTAGCTCATCATAGTTTTTAAGTTTAAAATTGGTTTAAGTTTAGATTGCATAAGCAGGAGGCTTCTAAAATTTTTAATTCTGAAGGTAGCTTC
>JBKJUT010000155.1:0-5730 GCA_046590515.1 Ferruginibacter sp. | reverse complement strand
CCTTTGGCTTTTGTCCATTGTCGTTCGACGCAATGATATTGTTCAGGTAGGGTACGGCATCCCGGAATTTTTCATCTGCAATGTAGGTCAGGGCAATCTCCATGTTCACATCCTGGACTAAATTACTCCCAGGGTATTGTTTGGAAAGGCCATTGAGGATCCGGATTTTTTCAACACTATTCCTTATGCCGGCGATCATTGCTTTTTGAAACATGGCATAGTCTGCCTGGGCCAGGTTGGCATTGATAATATTTTCATACATGCCTCCCGCTTTTGAAAAATCTTTCAGCATAAAATAGCTGTCTGCACTACGCAGGTAGGCATCCTGTTCCAGGGATCCGGAAGAACCGGCAAGACCGGCGATCTTTTCAAAATAAACTAGTGCCTGGCGGTAATTTTCTTTTTGCAGGTAACTGTAACCTGTATTATAATTTGCCGCAGTAGCACCAGCCTCACCCTGGGCAGGAGAACCGGATTGCAGGAAGACCTGCAGGTAACGGATTGCATCTTCATAACGTTGCTGCCTGTATGCAATTTCTCCCTTCCAGAAACTGGCATAAGGTACCAGGCTGCCTGAAAGATTATTATTGAGAACTTTTGTCAACAACACATCGGCCGCGGCAAGTTGCTGGTCGTTGATGTATTCGATAGCACGACCGTAAAGAATTCGTGGAAATGCCTTCTGCATACTTGCTGTGGGCCGGCTGAATGATTCATATAACGCAAGCGCATCATTAAAATTATTTGTATTGGTAAGCAGGTTCACCATTATTTCTTTGGCTTCAGTATCTGATTCTGAATTGGGATAATCCTGGATGTATTTCTGCATTTCATTTAAAGCCACATCCTGGTAACCCAATTCATAAGAAAGTTTGGCATAATTAAAACGGGAAACCCTTTGCTGGCTTTCATTGCTGTTGTTAAAGGCAGAGTATTGAAAAGCCGTACGGGCATTCGCTTTCTGATTGGTTTGCAGGTAGAGATCACCTAAAAGGTACATACTGTTTTGCCCCATTGAATCCCTTTCATTACTCAGTTGCTTAAAGCCCTCAATAGCTTTACTGTAATTTTTCTCTTTATAATAGGAATAGCTTAATTCGTACAACACCTCCTTTGATACTTTATCAGAAGCATTCACATAAGATTCCAGCAACGGTAAGGCCTTTCTGTAATCCTTATTTTCAAAATGAAGTTGCCCCAACAGGAGTTTAAGCTGGTTTTCATAATACAGGCTGGTACCATTGGCCAGGATTTTTTCGCCATAATCTAGAGCCTCTTTCTTTTTTCCCTGGAAATAATATATTTCGGCGACGTAATAAGGTACAACACCGCGGTAGGCAGGCAGATCTTCTACTAATTTAAAAGCTTTCAATGCCTCATCATATTGCTTTTCATAGTAGGCTATAAAACCATAATAATAATTTGCGGGCAGGTAATATTTACTTGAAGGCAACTGGTGTATTTCGTTAAAAAGCGGTTTGGCTTTGTTCAGTTGTTTCAAATTAAAATAAGCATATGCCTTTTCAAATTTAGCATCCGCAATCTGCTGGTTTGAAATGTTATCGTATCCTGCCTGGTCGTACCATTCTACTGTCTTTTCGTAATCCTCTTTCAGAAAATAATAATGAGCCAGGTGATAACTAAGCATTTGGCGGCGGGGCACATTGTTTACCGCTGATAAATACTGCAGCGCATCCTCCTTACCGGATTCCTGCAATAATTGTAATTCACAAACGATAAAATAATAGGAAATATCATCATTCAGGTAAGCATGATCACTTTTTAAATTTTCAGGATAGGCAAGTTTAAGTTCCCTGAATAAAGGATAGCTTAACGCATATTCTTCTTTCAGGAACATATCCCTGGAATCTTTGAATTTTTTTTCTTTGTCAGTAACAGAATGGGTTGGCTGGGCCAGGGCTGCCTGGGAGATGGCCATAAAAAAGAATAGAAATAATAAGTTTAATGTACGCATATTCAGGTTTCTGGTTTCCAGTGCAAATTTATATATCCTTACCATAGATTTCGGCCTTTATAAAAATGGCTGCGTGTAAACAAAGTAAAACTATTTAGAAGTACCTGTTAAAGGAATGATAAAGAAATAGTTCCATTGTAGAATCCCTTCCTTAATTTTAGGGCCAATCCAAAAAGATTTGCATGAAAAAATTATTCTCAATAAAATATTCAGCCATGGCTTTTAACGTGGCATTATTTGTACTAAGGGTCGGCGCCGGACTGTTGATGATGAACCATGGCTATACCAAGCTGGTAAAGTTTGGAACCTTAAAGCAATCTTTTATGAATTTTGCCGGTCTGGGAAGTGCTACTTCATTAAGTCTTGTAATCTTTGCAGAATTCTTTTGCAGCATTTTAATTATACTGGGCCTGTTTACGCGGTTGGCCGCGGTTCCTTTAATTATTATGCTTTCTGTAATTCACTTAAAGGTTACCCAGGGCCAGTTTTTCGGAGATGGGGAACTGCCATCATTATTCCTGTTGTGTTTTCTGACTATATTCCTGGTTGGCCCGGGCAGGGCAAGCGTTGACAGTATGATTACCGAATAAAATTATTTTAATACGCTAATATGTTTACCACCCAAACCCGGATCAGGGTTCACTATGCACTAACTGACCAAATGGGAATGGTATACCATGGGCACTATGCCCAATTTTACGAAATTGGCAGAACGGAGGCTATACGTTCCCTGGGAGTTACCTACGGTGATATAGAAAAAATGGGAATTATTATGCCGGTGGTAGATCTGCAAAGCAAATTTTTACGTCCGGCCCGGTATGACGACTTACTTACTGTTACTACCAGCCTGCGGGAATTTCCTTTGAACCATAAAATAACTTTTCATAGTGAAATACATAATGAAGTCAATGAGTTGTTGAATGCCGGTAGTGTAACCTTATATTTTATGGAAAGCCGCACTTTAAAAAGAGTGAACATGCCCCAGGATTTACAAAATCTGCTGACGCCATATTTCCCGGAATAGTAAAATGTTTGCGGCTATACCCTGTCGTTATCTGCCTTCCAGTTTTTTATAGCTTGTTTAATTTCTTTAGCAGATAGATTTTCTTCCACCGCGCGATGTTCCAGGTCGAGTAATTCATTATTAGGGGCAAACCGAAGCGCAATAATCTGCCTGAGGCTGAGTTTACTGTTAAGCAATTTGCCTGTGATTGCGAAATAACGCAGGTTCTCTTCAGCCCTTATAGCCCGGTCCTGCGCCTTTAAAGCAAAGTGACGGCTCATAAATGCCAGGAAAAACAATATCAGGCTCATAAAAAAAATAAGGGAAGCACTGTACAGGTTAGCCTCGTTATTTTCATTACAGCTTTGATATAAATTCCTCCCTGCGCCTACAATAGTTACCAGGATCATAGGATACACCAGGAAATGCCACAATGGTACCCACCGAGTATGATTGTTTAAATTTTGCTCTGCCATAAATTTGATTTGTTGAAAATTACTTCAAAAGATCCAATACCCGGTACATTTTTTCACGCACAGCAGCCGCACTCCCGTAAAAATTATTTACCATGAAAGCAAACACATAATTTTTACCATTGCGGGCTTTGGCAAAGCCGGTATATGCCCTAACCCCGCTGATATAACCATCTTTCATTTTAAGTTGATTCATAAGAGGCAGGGCTTCATAAAAAGAATTAAACCACACTTTATTTTTTGCATACAAAAGTACCTGTACTAAAGTTTTTGCTGTCACCCGGTTGGCCGGTGAAAGACCACTTCCATCCAATAATTGTAATGCACCACGATCGATCCCCTGCATTGCCCAAAAATTACGGATTACTTCCAGCCCGCTTTCGGTACCGGCAGACTTTCCTTTTACCTGGCCTATAGTTCTAACCAGGGCTTCTCCATAAAGATTTACGCTCTTTTTTAAAAACCAGTAATTGATGCTGTCTAAAGCAGGTGATAAATGGGTAAACAGCAAAGAGAAGGAATCAATCGCCGGGTTTACCCTGGATTCTGCGTTAAGGAACATTTCATTGTGCAACATTTCATCCACGCCTGAAAGAAAAAACCGGGATGGATCTGTGATGGCCCCGGAAATAATAAATGGTTCTGTGCCTGGCGGTACCGTGCCTTTGATTAGTCCTGTAGTGCTGTTGAGTCCGGGGTAGATATAAGCATTGTCACCCGTGCCTGCTGCGCCGGTTATTACGTCATTAATAAAATTAAGATCGGTGTATTTTGGCCTTAATTCCTGCAACAGTGCGGGTGTTCCCGATAACCTGCGGCCTTTGAATATCACTTCAAACTGGTTTTCACGCCAGTTTAAGGTTGCCGGCGCGGCTCCATAATAGTTACCTATATCCTGCCATATCCAGCCATCAGGCAGGGTTTGTAAAGTGTCAGGGTTGATAACTTTTGAAGGATGCTCAATATGCCTTATTCCTTTTTCACGAAGCGACTTGATGATCCTATTAAATATTACAGATTCTTTCGTTTCGTTAAACCGGCTGCTACCCAATACAGGATCTCCATTCCCTTTTATCAACAAACAATTTATTCGTCCTGCAGAGATATTACCTCCATAACCAAATTGAGTAGAATAGCGGAAATCTTTTCCAAGCAGTTCATAAGCAGTAACACCTGTGATAACTTTTTGGGTACTGGCAGGTGCCATTCCTGTCTCACCGTTCTTATTGAAAATAACTTTTCCCTCTCCGTCAGTTATATAAAGACTTATACCAGCATGCCGGAACTGGGTATCAGCTACCAGGTTTTCAATTGCCCGGTTCAGCCCGACCTGAATTTCCTGGCCAAATATCGGTTGATGAAACAGGATAGCTATAACAATAATTAATTTTTTCATCATTGGCTTTAACTTGCAGCAAAATTACTTTTTTTAAATAACGATATGATTAACGCCATCATAATAACTATTGGAGATGAATTGCTTATTGGCCAGGTAGTAGACACCAATAGTGCCTGGATGGCCCGCCAGTTAAATGCAGCCGGCATTTTATTACGCCGGCGGGTAGCGGTAGGTGATTCACGTGAAGAAATTATTGCGGCACTTGATTATGAAAAGCAGTCCGCCGATATTATCCTGATGACGGGTGGCCTTGGTCCCACTTCGGATGATATTACCAAGAGCGTACTCTGCGAATACTTTCAAAGCAAGCTAATCACGCATGAGCCTACCCGCGAATATATTGAGCAGCTTTTTACGGAGGTATTGAAAAGACCGATGCTGGAAAGAAATCTGCAACAGGCTGAGGTGCCCGACAATTGCAAAGTACTTTTTAACCACCGTGGCACAGCTCCGGGGATGTGGTTCCAGGAAGGAAATAAAATATTTGTAAGTATGCCCGGAGTACCGCACGAAATGATGGCTATGATGCAACAGTCAGTTCTGCCGGGCCTGGCTTCACAATTCAGCGTGTCTCATATTGCACATCGTACCCTGCTAACTTTTGGTGTAGGAGAATCTTACCTGGCTGAATTGATTAAAGAACTTGAGGCCGCCTTACCTGACTATATTAAACTGGCCTACCTGCCTAATTCCGGTATGGTACGGTTGCGGCTATCAGCCTTAGCTGCAGGTCCGGAAGTAGAAGATGAACTGGATATATTTTTTAATCAATTGCAGCAACTTGTAAGTTCCTGCCTGGTAGTAACAGAAGATATTTCAATGGAGGAAGTGGTAGGTAACTTACTGAAAGAAAGAAAAAAAACTGTCTGTACTGCTGAAA
>JBKJUT010000130.1:0-3280 GCA_046590515.1 Ferruginibacter sp. | reverse complement strand
GTCCTTTGCTCTACCAACTGAGCTACCGCACCATCCGTTGCCGCGTATTTTTGCGGCGGGGGAGCAAAAATAAGGTATTTTATTTACCTGTTGCAAATCGAAAAGAAAATTTCTTTCAACCTGTACGGATTATTATTTTTAGCTAAGTGATGCCATGTCTATCACAAACCGGTACTTCACATCTGATTTCAAAATACGCTCATATGCTTCGTTGATTTTTGAAACCGGGATCACTTCTACTTCACTTACGATATTATGCTTCTCGCAGAAATCCAGCATTTCCTGGGTTTCCTTAATGCCACCGATGAGTGAACCCGCCAGGTTTTTATTTCCAAGAATCAATGAAAAACCAGTAACCTGTGATGGATCAGGGGGTGCACCCACTATTACCATAGTGCCCTTACTTTTCAAATAACTCAGTGCCACATCATAGCTGTTCTGCGCTGAAACGGTATTTAATATGAAATCAAATTTACCGGCCAGTGCCGCATGAACACCTTCCTTGCGGGTATTCACAAAATTAGAGGCGCCAAGTTTCTTTGCATCTGCCTCCTTTCCCTCTGAAGTACTTAACACCGTTACCTCCGCGCCCATGGCAGCAGCAATTTTTACAGCCATATGGCCCAGGCCTCCCAGCCCTATTACTGCTACCTGCTGGCCTTTTTTCACATTCCATCTTTTCAATGGAGAGTAGGTAGTGATGCCTGCACATAGCAATGGGGCCACAGCTTTGAGGTCAAGCTTATCAGAGATGTGTAAAGTAAAACTTTCATCTACGACTATATCCTTACTATAACCGCCATAGGTTGGCCGGCCCTGCTTATCCATACTGTTGTAAGTACCTACAGAGCCATTCAGGCAAAGTTGCTCGTCACCTTCTGCGCAATGGGCGCACTGCCGGCACGAATCTACCAGGCAACCTACTCCTGCCAGGTCGCCCACTTTAAATGAAGTGACTTTATCACCTACGGCACTTATCCGTCCTACAATTTCGTGGCCCGGCACCATAGGATAAATTGAATTACCCCATTCGTTGCGCGCCTGGTGAATATCTGAATGGCATACCCCGCAAAAAAGAATATCGATTTTCACTTCAGTAGGCCCGGGCTCCCTTCTTTCTATTTGTATTGGGCCTAATGGCTTTTCTGCACCAAGGGTGCCTATAGCTGCTGTTTGATTCATATAAAAAGTTTAGATATAAATTTACGTGTTCTGGTCCGGGTCAGATTAAAAAACCCCGCATGTGCGGGGTAAAGATTTTATCAACCGGAATTAATTGCCGTATTCACACAGGAATTTGATACGCATTAACTTCAATTGTTCCCAGTTAAAATTACTATCGGCCAGTTCTTCCTGCGCCACCTGTAATGAGGAAGTTTCACAGGCTTTGAAATAATCAATGATCTCTTCCTGTTCGTATTCATCTACCATATCTTCAATGGCATAATTAAGGTTGAGCCGGGTGCCACTGGCTACAATAGTCTCCATCTCTTCCAGCAACTCATCAATGCGAAGGTCTTTTGTTTTTGCTATCATTTCCAGGGGAATCTTCTTATCTACATTCTGGATAATAAAGACTTTATTGTTTTTGCGGTTAGCTACTGTTTTCATCACAAAATCGTCTGGCCGTATAATATCATTTTCCTCCACGTAAGTTGTGATGACATCCAGGAATGGTTTGCCATACCTGATCGCTTTCCCTTTGCTCACCCCGCTGATTTTTTCCAGCTCTGGTATTGTGGTGGGGAACATAGTAGCCATATCTTCTAAGGAGCTTTCCAGGAAAATGACAAAAGGAGGCAGGTTTTTTTCTTTTGATACTACTTTACGCAAGGCTTTAAGCTGTTCCAGCAATTTTTCATCTGCCACTGTGCCTCCTGCTGCTATTGATTCTGCTTCTTCATCATCCGCATTGGCCTCTTCAAATAAATTGTTGAGAACGATTTTGTAAGAAACAGGTTTTTTCAGAAACAGCTCTCCTTTTTTTGTGAACTTCAACACCCCGTATTCCACAATATCTTTTTCCAAAAGCCCGTTGAGCAACAACTGCCTTATCAAACTGTTCCAGTAATGCGCCGGCTGTTGATCCCCTTTGCCAAAAAATTCTAAATTTTCATGACGGTACATTTTTACCTGGGGAGTGATCCGCCCGGTTAAAATATGGATAAGATATTCTATGTTGAATTGTTCGCCCAGCGCCCTTACTGTTTTGAGCGCCATCACCACACTTTCTTTGGCTTCAATTTTTTCTTTCGGGTTTAAACAGTTGTCACAATGTCCGCAACTGCTTTTATCATCATATGCTTCACCAAAATAATAAAGCAACGTTTTACGGCGGCATACACTGCTTTCTGCATACGACACTGTTTCATTAATAAGCTGGGCGCCTACTTCTCTCTCACTTAGCGGCTTGTCACGCATGAAATGTTCAAGCTTCGCCACATCTTTATGTGAATAATAAAGAATACATTTTCCTTCCATCCCATCCCTGCCTGCACGGCCGGTTTCCTGGTAATAATTTTCTATTGATTTAGGAATGTTATAGTGAATCACGAAGCGTACGTCGGGCTTATCGATTCCCATCCCGAAGGCTATAGTGGCTACAATTACATGTACGTCTTCATTCAGAAACTGGTCCTGCCGGGTGGCCCTTAATTTACTGTCGAAACCTGCATGATAAGCCACAGCTTTTATTCCATTTGCCATCAGCATACTTGCCAGCTCTTCGGTAGTTTTGCGGTTGAGAGTATAAATAATCCCACTCTTGTCTTTGTGCGACTGTATGAAGCGGACAATACTTTTATTGGTTTGATCAAGGTTTATCTTAGGCTGTATTTCGTAGTACAGGTTGGGCCTGTTAAAAGATGATACAAAGATGGCCGGATCTCGCAGTCCCAGGTTTTTTACAATATCATTCTGCACTTTGGGAGTGGCCGTAGCTGTAAGAGCGATCACCGGTATATCCGGGTTGATGAGGTCCATCACTTCTTTTAACCGCCGGTACTCAGGGCGAAAATCGTGGCCCCACTCGGAAATACAGTGCGCCTCATCTACTGCAAAAAAGGATATAGTAAGTTCCTTGAAAAAATTAATATTATCTTCTTTGGTCATGGTTTCAGGCGCTACGTACAACAACTTTGTACGTCCCGATACCAGGTCTTCTTTTACGGCTTTGATCTGACCTTTATTAAGAGTGCTGTTTAGAAAGTGAGCTACATTGTCTTTACTGCTATAGCTCCGGACCAGGGCAACCTGGTTTTTCATCAATGCAATTAATGGG
>JBKJUT010000072.1:0-9785 GCA_046590515.1 Ferruginibacter sp. | reverse complement strand
TTGTAATTCTATTGTAGGCGTGGATAGCGGGGCTTATTCAGGTTTTCTTTACCTGATGCAGTTCAGGGAGCTTATCTATGAAATATATGAAGAAGTTTGTGGCTCCCGTTTAACAACGAATATTGGCCGTATCGGCGGTTTCGAAAGAAATTTCACCAACACGGCATTTGAAAAACTTGAACTATTCCTCAAAGATTATCCCAAGCAGTTAAAAGAGTTTGAAAACCTGTTTACCCGCAACCGGATATTCATGGACCGGACTATTGGATGTGGCCCTATCAGCGCCGAGCGGGCATTGAATTATGGATTTACCGGTCCTAACCTGCGGGCAGCAGGAGTAGATTATGATGTGCGTGTGCATACTCCTTACAGCAGTTACGAAGATTTTGATTTTACTATACCGGTAGGTAAAACAGGTGATTGTTATGACCGCTTCCTGGTAAGAAATAATGAAATGTGGGAAAGCCTTTCTATTATAAAACAGGCTTACGAGAAAGTTCAAACATTTAAAGGTGTAGAAGCAGATGTGTTCCACGCTGATGTACCGGCCTATTACCTGCCCGATAAAGCTGATGTATATACCAAAATGGAAGCGCTCATCTATCACTTTAAAATAGTAATGGGTGAAACGGATATTCCTGCGGGTGAAGTATATTGTTCTGTAGAAGGAGGTAATGGTGAACTGGGCTTTTATCTAATCACAGATGGAGGAAGAAGTCCTTACCGTTTACATTTCCGCCGTCCTTGTTTCGTGTATTATCAGGCTTATCCTGAGTTAATAGAAGGTGGGATGTTAAGTGATGCTATTATCACGATGAGTAGTCTTAATATCATTGCCGGGGAAATGGATGCTTAAATATTTGAAAAATAAATTTTGGTAATAATTTACCTGTTAATATGATAGAATTTTCAAAAGACCAGTTGGATAAGGTGAACGAGATCGTAAGCCGTTACCCGCAGGGGAAACAGAAGAGTGCTTTACTTCCCGTATTGCACCTGGCACAACAACAGTTCAATGGCTGGCTGGATGTACCCGTGATGGATTACGTGGCCACACTTCTAAAACTGGAACCAATAGAAGTGTACGAAGTAGCCAGTTTTTACAGTATGTATAATTTGAAGCCGGTTGGAAAATATGTGTTCGAAGTGTGTCATACCGGCCCTTGCATGTTGAATGGAAGTGATGAGATTATTTCATACATTAAAGAAAAACTGGACATACGTGTGGGGGAAACTTCTGCCGATGGGTTGTTTACTTTAAAAACTGTCGAATGTCTCGGAGCCTGCGGCTATGCGCCTATGATGCAGTTTGGTAAAACCTATCGGGAACATCTCACCAGAGAAAAAGTAGATGCCATTATTGCTGAATGTAAATCGGCAGCTAACTGATGAAACTGTTTTTGACCATATTATTTGCAGTCTGCAGCTTTGGGGCTTTTTCGCAGACCCCGGAGCAGAAGTTGATGGTGACAGTAAAGCAATTTCACCAGGCACTTGTAGATGGAAATACTGTATCTGTAAATCAACAGACCGATAAGGCATTGAGTTATGGGCATAGTAACGGCCTCGTAGAAACGAAAAGTGAATTAATCAACCATATTCTAACCGGGTATTTTGATTATAATAAATACAGTGAGGACAGTATGGTGGTGAGTTTAAATGATAAAATGGCCAGTGTGCGTTTCAGGGCAGATATTAATGTTTCCTGGAATAATACCCCGGGAAATTATCAGTTATATGTGCTTGAAGTTTGGGTAAAGAAAGCCAACAGGTGGATACTTTTTGCCCGGCAGGCGACACCGGTAAAAAATTAATAACTCCCCGTAAGGGAATGATATGAGTAAAAAATTATTATTAGAAAAGGTTCATGTGGAAGGTATACGCAGTTACGAGGTTTATCGCCGCGAAGGTGGCTATAACAGTGTGACCAAAGCACTGCAGATGCAGCCGGCAGATATCGTGGAAGAGGTAAAGAAAAGCGGGCTGAGAGGCAGGGGAGGCGCGGGTTTCCCCACGGGGCTTAAATGGAGTTTCCTGGCAAAACCTGAAGGCGTGCCGCGCTACCTCGTCTGCAATGCAGATGAAAGCGAGCCAGGCACTTTCAAAGACCGTTACCTGATGGAGTTTATTCCGCATTTATTGATTGAAGGAATGATCGTTTCTTCCTATGCGTTAGGGAGCAATACCAGTTATATATACATCCGCGGAGAATACGACTGGATCACAGATATCCTGCAGGTGGCCATTGATGAGGCTAATATGAATGGTTGGTTAGGAGACAATATCCAGGGCAGCGGCTTCAATCATAATATGTATCTGCAGCGTGGAGCTGGTGCTTATATCTGCGGTGAAGAAACAGCTTTGTTGGAAAGTCTTGAAGGTAAAAGAGGTAACCCCAGGATCAAACCTCCCTTCCCCGCAGTGAAGGGTTTATGGGATTGCCCCACGGTGGTAAACAACGTGGAAACACTGGCGGCAATAGTTCCGATAATTAATCATGGAGCGGAGGCATATGCGGCTATTGGTGTAGGTAAGTCTACCGGCACGAAACTCATTTCCGCCTGTGGTAACATCAATAAACCGGGTATTTACGAGATCGATATGACCATATCGGTGGAAGAATTTATTTACAGCGATGAATATTGTGGTGGAATACCCAACGGCAAAAAACTGAAAGCCTGTATTCCCGGTGGTTCTTCTGTTCCTATATTACCTGCTAACCTTTTGCTGACCACAGCCAGGGGTGAAAAAAGGCTTATGAATTATGAAAGTCTTGCAGATGGTGGCTTTCCCACGGGTTCTATGATGGGCTCCGGTGGCTTCATTGTATTAGATGAAGACCAATGTATCGTTAAACATACCTATACCCTTGCAAGGTTTTACCGCCATGAAAGCTGCGGTCAATGTTCTCCCTGCCGGGAAGGTACAGGTTGGATGGAAAAAATATTGAAGAGCATAGACGAAGGAAATGGAAAGATGAGTGATATTGACCTGCTATGGGATATACAGAGAAAAATTGAAGGAAATACAATTTGTCCATTGGGTGATGCAGCGGCCTGGCCTGTAGCAGCAGCCATCAGGCATTTCAGGGATGAATTCGAATGGCATGTGCTGAACCCGGAGAAGTGCCTGGTTCAGAATTATGGGTTGGCTCATTATGCAGACCCTATCCATGTGCCCACACCGGCTTAAAAAATTTGAATATTAATACTTGATGATATATAATGGCAGAAGAAATTAAAATGGACGCATCAATTAAGGTTACCATCGATAACATCACCATTGATGTGGCACCTGGTACCACCATATTAAATGCCGCCCGTCATATCGGAGGAGAAGTGGCGCCGCCTGCCATGTGCTATTACAGCAAGCTGGAAGGCAGCGGCGGAAAATGCCGTACCTGCCTCGTAGAAGTAGCAGCCGGCTCTACGGCTGATCCGAGACCTATGCCTAAACTGGTGGCAAGTTGCCGCACCACAGTGATGGATGGGATGATAGTGAAAAATATCACCAGTGAAAAAGTAACTGACGCCCGTAACGGGGTTGTGGAGTTTCTGCTTATTAATCATCCCCTGGATTGCCCTATATGTGACCAGGCAGGCGAGTGTCACCTCCAGGACCTAGGCTACGAACATGGAAAAGAAGGCACACGCTACCGGTTCGCCCGCCGCACCTTTGTACGTGAAGACATCGGGCCCTACATTCAATTACATATGACACGGTGTATCCTTTGCTATCGTTGTACCTATATAGCAGACCAGATTACCGATAAAAGAGTGCATGGCATTGTAGACCGTGGCGATCATGCAGCCATTTCTACTTATATATCTAAAGCCATCGACAACGATTTTAGTGGAAATATGATTGATGTTTGTCCTGTTGGCGCATTAACTGACCGCACCTTCCGTTTTAAAAACAGGGTATGGTTTACAAAACCGATGGAGGCTCATCGCAGTTGTGAAAATCCAAAATGCTGTGGAAAGGTTACGTTGTGGTTAAGGGGGGAAGAAGTATTTCGAGTAACAGCGCGCAAAGATGAGTGGGGAGAAGTGCAGAGTTTTGATGGAAAGCCAGGCTGGATATGTAATACCTGCAGGTTCGATAAAAAAGAAACCGCAGACTGGACTATCGAAGGAGTTACTAATATCAGCCGGCATTCTGTAATTGCTGCTAATAAGTATAAGAACCTGGTAATGCCTAAAGAAACTATCCAGCAAGTGATGGGAGGATTGAATCCTTTGCTTGTGATGGACATTCACAGTGTCAGCGAAGTAAATGATCCTGGTCTGAACCTGAGTGAAATTGATCGCCCGGCAATAGCAGCAGATTTTACAGACATAAATAATCATAGCAATATCCAGGAGAATAACGGAGAGGCAGAACGGCATAACCGGGCTCAACTGGAAAACGAATTGAAGGAAAACAAATAATCCAACATGTTTTTAATAATAGACCTGGCATTAATAATTGAAAAGCTGGCACTGATCAGTATCGTGGTAATGGCCTCTATGCTCATAGCCATGTATACCACTTTTGCAGAACGTAAGGTGGCGGCTGTTTTACAGGATCGCCCTGGCCCTAACCGTGCCGGACCTATGGGGTTATTGCAGCCCCTTGCAGATGGCTTGAAATTATTTTTCAAGGAAGAAATTATACCTGATTTTTCATCCAAATTTTTATTCATCCTGGGCCCTGGCCTGGCAATGCTTACAGCCCTGATGACAAGTGCTGTGATACCCTGGGGTAACGAAGTGGTACTTTTTGACCGGACCATATCCTTGCAGATTGCGGATATAAACATCGGTATTCTCTATGTGTTTGGTGTGGTGAGCCTGGGTGTATATGGAATCATGATCGGCAGTTGGGCCAGTAACAATAAATTCTCATTGCTGGGCGGGTTGCGCGCTGCTTCCCAGATAATCAGTTATGAACTGGCTATGGGACTATCACTGATCGCATTATTAATGGTAACGGGCACACTTAGTCTGAAAGAGATGGTTGAACAACAGCAAACAGGCTACTGGAATATTATCAAACAACCCCTGGGATTTTTTATTTTCCTCATCTGTGCTTTCGCCGAATGTAACCGTACGCCGTTCGATTTACCGGAAGCTGAAAATGAATTGATAGGAGGTTATCATACCGAGTACTCATCTATGAAGCTGGGATTTTATTTATTTGCTGAATATATTAATATGTTCGTGAGCAGTGTAATTATGGCTACTTTATTTTTTGGCGGCTATGATATCCCGTTTGTGAATGAATCCTTACATGGTGCAAACCTGATGGCTGTTTTGGGAGTTGGGGTGCTGATGGTTAAAGTCAGCCTGTTCATCTTTTTGTTTATGTGGGTGCGGTGGACTATACCGCGTTTCAGGTACGACCAGTTGATGCACCTGGGGTGGCGGATATTAATTCCATTAGCCTTATTCAATATGCTTGCCACCGGAGCTGCCCTGTTATATTTTCATAAGTAGCTAAAGAATTTTAAACCATTATTTTTGCAAACCAATATATAAATGCAGGCACTAACAAACAGAATAAAAGAAGTAGATCGCAGGCCCATGAGTTTGCTGGAGAAGATGTATATACCCGCAATCCTTAAAGGTATGATGATCACTTTCAGCCATATTTTTAAAAAGAATCCCACGATCAGCTATCCTGAGAAAAAAAGACCTTTCAGCCCTGTATTCCGTGGCCTGCAAATATTAAACAGGGATGAAGAAGGTCGTGAGAACTGCACTGCCTGCGGATTGTGCGCCGTAGCCTGCCCGGCAGAGGCAATCACTATGGAAGCGGCGGAAAGGCAGCCGGGAGAAGAACATCTTTACCGTGAAGAAAAATATGCAGCCAAATACGAGATCAATATGCTGCGTTGCATTTTTTGTGGCTTATGCGAAGAAGCCTGTCCGAAGGATGCCATATATCTCAGCGAAACATTTACTCCCGCCGATTACCAGCGGAAACAATTTATTTATAATAAACAGGATTTATTGATACCCGATCCAAAAACAGAACCTGAAGCTTATAAAAAAGCCCTGGGTAACCGGGCTTCATCTAAATCAGTTACGAGTTAATTTTTTAAGCATGCCTGTTACTACCTTGTTGTTTGTGTTATTATCCCTGATGGCTTTAGCCGGTGGTATCATGATGCTGGTAAGTAAAAACCCGGTCCACAGCATCTTGTGGTTAATCGTAGTTTTTTTCGCCATTTCAGGTCATTATGTATTATTGAATGCCCAGTTCCTGGCTATTGTAAATATCATCGTGTATGCAGGGGCAATCATGGTATTATTCTTATTCGTGGTAATGTTGATGAATCTCAATGCTGATACTGAACCCGTTAAAAATTACCGGATGCAGCTGGTGGGCATTTTATCAGGAGGATCTTTGCTGCTCGTCTTACTGGCAGCGGTAAAAAAAATGGACACACAGCAGTTGGTTCAAATGAAAGTAGGAGATGCGGGTTTAATACATAACCTGGGTAAAACACTTTTCACCAATTATGTATTGCCTTTCGAAATAAGTAGTGTGTTGTTTTTAAGCGCCATAATCGGCGCCGTGGTTATTGGTAAAAAAGATTAAAACCTTTATTATGAAAATATTCATTAAGCAGGGATTACTGTTAGCCGTAATGTTCTTCCTGGTTTTGCCCTCCGTTTTTTCCCAGGTAAAGATTGGTGGTATTCCCATTGATCTTGATAAATTATTAGGCAAGACCAAATTGCTGACTGTGGAAAAAGGATTTAGTCCTGTCTTTAAATTAGGTGATGTACAACTTAACAAGGTTGGCTTGTTGGGAGAAAAATTAAAAGGGGTGGAAGTGCTGGGTCAGGTATTCAATAAAAAAAGCATTGACCAGGTAACTAAATTATACAAAACCTACAAAACCGGGTTGGTTGTATTTAAGGTGTTGGCAGCAGCAGGCACAGTGGCGGCGGGTTACAGCACTATCCGTGGCTTGACTGCCGACAGTAAATTCAGCAGTTCCGCCGTAAAGGCAACATTAATTCCAGGCCTTACATCCCTGGCTACAGGTATTATTACCAAAATTATTACTAAAAAAGCCTCTTATAAAGCGGTAGATATTTTTAACGGGGTAGTAAAGAAAACTATTAAAGATATATTTTCTGTGGCCCCTGCTTCTTCCAATATGGGAATTGGCGTTTACGTGAAATTATAAATAATGGATATAAAAGCTTACATAGTTCTGTGTCTTACTTTATTCACCATAGGGATCATTGGTGTGTTGGTAAGAAGGAATGCCATCATCGTTTTTATGTGCGTGGAACTGATGCTGAATTCTGTGAATCTTTTGCTGGTAGCTTTTTCTAAGATGCATGCAATGAGTGCAGCAGCGAAAGCACTGCCCACCTTTGCCGCGGATGCACAGATTTTTGTATTCTTTATTATGGTGGTGGCTGCAGCCGAGGTTACTGTTGGTCTGTCTATCATTGTTATGCTTTACAGGAACACGCACTCCGTAGATGTGAATTTTTTAAACAGATTAAAAAATTAATTTTTTGGTGCTGCCTCTTTTACCACGGGCAGACACCTGTTAATACTTTAGGCTTATGAGCAATGTTTTTGAATTAATGTGGTTGGTGCCGGTGCTGCCGCTTCTTGGCTTCCTGGTAACAGGGCTTGGGCGCAACGTGTTATCAAAAACCATGTCTGGTATTATTGGCAGCGGTGCTGTGCTTGCATCTTTCATTATGAGTGTGCTTATCTTTTTGCAGGTTCGCCACACCGGGGAAGGAGGCCTGGTGCATTATTTCAATTTTATAGATATCACCTCGCTTACCATTGGGTTTGACCTTAAAGCTGACCAGCTTACTTCCCTGTTCCTATTAATTATTACCGGCGTTGGTTTCCTGATTCATGTATACTCAACCTCATACATGCATGAAGAACCTTCTAAGGATTTTGCAAAATATTTCGCGTACCTCAATCTCTTTGTATTCTCCATGCTGCTGCTGGTGATGGGTGCCAATTTTGTAATCATGTTTATTGGCTGGGAAGGTGTGGGCCTTTGTTCGTACCTGTTAATAGGTTATTGGTATAAGAATAATAATTATACCGATGCAGCGAAGAAGGCTTTTATAATGAACCGAATTGGTGACCTTGGCTTCCTGCTCGCCATATTCTGGCTGATTGCCAGGTTAGGATCTGTAGATTATAATATAGTATTCAGCGATGCTTCTTTAGCCCGGCTTACCTCCACAGATATTACCGGGATTACACTTTTATTTTTTATCGGTGCCACAGGTAAGAGTGCACAGATTCCTTTATATACCTGGTTGCCGGATGCAATGGCAGGCCCAACCCCGGTAAGTGCGCTCATTCATGCGGCTACTATGGTTACTGCCGGTGTATATATGATAGCCCGCAGCCATGCATTGTACAGCCTGGCTCCCTTTACTCAAAGCGTGATTATGGTAATTGGAATGGCTACAGTATTGTTGGCTGCCACCATTGCCATACAGCAGAATGATATTAAAAAAGTACTGGCATATTCCACTGTTAGCCAGTTAGGCTATATGTTCGTAGCCCTGGGAGTAGGTTCTTATACCGGCGCCGTTTTCCACGTCATGACCCATGCTTTTTTCAAGGCCCTGCTCTTCCTTGGCGCGGGAAGTGTAATACATGCTATGGGAGGCGAACAGGATATGCGGCATATGGGCGGCCTGAAAAAGTATATGACAGTAACACATTTCACTTTTTTAATAGGGTGCCTGGCCATTGCAGGAATGCCTCCTTTTTCAGGGTTCTTTTCTAAAGATGAGATACTGGCTGCCGCCTTTGCAAAATATCCCCTGCTGTGGGCGCTCGGTGTTTTGGGCGCTATGATGACTGCCTTCTATATGTTCCGGTTGTACGCAATGACCTTTCTCGGAAAATTCCGTGGAAATTCACACCAGGCAACTCACCTGCATGAAAGTCCCCCCGCCATTACTTTCCCACTTGTAATACTGGCTGCACTGGCAGTAATCGGAGGCTGGGTAGGCATCCCGGAAATATTTATGCATGGCGGTCATCGCCTGGAAGCTTTCCTGGCACCGGTGTTTAATTCAGGTAGTCAGTTACCACATGAATCGTTATCTCACCAGACTGAATATGCGCTCATGGCCACCTCTGTGTTGCTGGCGTTGCTGGCTATTATTTTTGCCTGGAAAAAATTCAGCCAATATAACCATAGTGAGCCTGTTGCTGGTTTTAAAAAAATTCTGGAGAATAAATGGTATGTAGATGAGTTTTATGATGCAGTTATAATAAAGCCTCTGCGTTCAATTTCCATGTTTTTCAGTAACGTGGTTGAAAGAAAAGGTATTGACGGAATAGTAAACGGTACCGGCAAACTGGTAAACTACAGCAGTCGCCAGATGCGATGGCTACAAACCGGACAGGTTGGTGCATATATTTTATTAATGGTTTTGGGAATTTTGGTTTTGTTTATCATACAATTGTTTGTGTAAAAAATTATAGATGCTCGGTACGTATTTTACTTTTCCTGAATTGTTATTGTGGATTCCT
Source organism: Ferruginibacter sp. (assembly GCA_046590515.1). Lineage (GTDB taxonomy): Bacteria > Bacteroidota > Bacteroidia > Chitinophagales > Chitinophagaceae > Ferruginibacter. The sequence continues at coordinate 251 of JBKJUT010000072.1, read as the reverse complement.
TTATTGGCCGGGATGACCTGCTTTTTCCTGCGTGGAGAAAAAGCTGTAAAGGTTCTGGCGATTTTTGTTTCATTACTTACACTGGCAGTATCAGTTACCAGCTTGTTTTACATAGATCCCTCCTACAATTCATATAACGCTGTCAGCTACGTGTGGATGCGCCACATCGGCAATAGTTTTTCCGTAGGGTTGGACGGCACCGGCAGGTTGCTGACTTTCCTCACAGCTTTGTCTTTTCCATTGATCTTCAT
>JBKJUT010000283.1:0-3310 GCA_046590515.1 Ferruginibacter sp. | reverse complement strand
GTGCCTGTAAAAATTCCAAAGAAGAATTACAGACAGCTTCCATCAGTGACTATTCACCTTTAGTGGTGGGGAAATATATTACATACAGCCTTGATTCGATGGTATATATTAATTTTGGCGCTACCCTGGTTAAGCGTTCTTACGAAGTGAAATACATGGTAGATGCCCAGATAACGGATAACCTTAACCGACCAGCTTTCCGCATAATCCGTTATATCCGCAAATCCGCGGCCAATCCTTTCACCCCGGATGCCACTTTTGAAGCTGTGAATACCGGGACCTCGCTGGAGTTCAAAGAGAATAATGAAAGATATATCAAATTGAAACTTCCTATCCGCAACGGGTATAACTGGAAAGGCAATTCATTTATAGATACCTATTCTGTGAATTCAGAAGTGAGATACATGGATAACTGGGATTATACCTATGATAGTGTGGGCGTAGCTGCTACGGTAGGAAGTTACTCCCTTCCCAACACAATTAAAGTAGTGCAGAGAGATGAGGTGATTGGCAACCCCGGTGATCCTGCTTCATACAGTGAAGTAAACAGGGGAATTGAAAAATATGCCAAAAATATCGGCCTCGTTTACCGCTTGTTCTTCCACAGCGAATACCAGCCGGGTGGCAGCTATTTCCAGGGTTATGGTATTACCCTAAGAATGATCGACCACAATTGATCATCCTCCCTTTTATTTTTTCCGCATAAATGACACCAGGTCAGTATTGGGAATTTTATTAACCCCTACCTGGCGGAGCAGTGTAAGTAATTGTCCGCGATGATGGGTCTGGTGATTAAAAAGATGATGCAATACTTCATATACCGGTTGTTTAAACTGGTCTTTTTTAGAATTTTTATAAATAAACTCATGCGTAAGTGCATTGTCTGTGGCCAGGTCCACCCATTCTTTCCAGTGTTTTGACTGGTTTACAAGTTGTTTACCCGCTTCCATAACTGAACCTGTAAAAGTCCTGGAAGGCCATTCTGCCTTCTCCACTAATTTTATTCTCTGCCACCAGATAGCTTCCACATCGAGGAGATGCAACAGGGTTTGGTACACAGAGGGGAAGCTGCTTTCAATCTCTTTATGTAACTGTTCATCCGATAAATTATTAATGGTATCCACGAATAGTTGGTTAGCCCATAAATTATAAGCCGCATATGATACCAGTATCTTTTTCATCACTATTTTTTTTGCAAAAATAATTGAAATCACATTGCTGAATCTTATTAGTTTTGAATGGAAAGACTGCCATAAAAAATGTAGCATGCAAATAATCATCAGGAAAGCCGTTAAAGAAGATTGCCCACGTATTATGGAATTGATCCAGGAACTGGCAGTATATGAAAAGGCTCCTGAGGCAGTAACCGTAGATTACCATCACTTTGAGTATAGCGGGTTTGGTGAAAACCCGGTTTGGTGGGCTTACGTGGCCGAAATGAATGGCCGGGTAGAAGGTTTTGCATTATATTATATCCGTTACAGCACCTGGAAAGGAAAGAGACTGTATCTGGAAGACCTGGTCGTAACTGAGAAACTCCGCGGCTACGGGGCCGGCAAACAATTGTTTGACACCTTGCTGGAAGTATGCAGGGAAAATGATTTTACAGGTATGATGTGGCAGGTTCTTGACTGGAATGCTCCTGCTATCAATTTTTATAAAAAATATCCAGGTGTTTTTATTGAAGGAGGCTGGCTTAACTGCAATCTTGAAAAAACTGTGATGTAGGTGGTTTCCGTCTCCACTCTGTAACACACATATAACAGGGTTGTCGTACTTTTGCCGCCCATGCCAACGGATAAGCCTGTTGTACAACCTGGAAATACAGTATTATGGCAGATAAGATAAAAATGGGAAGTGAGGGATTAATAGTACCTGACCAGCCTACTATTCCTTTTATTGAGGGAGATGGGATAGGTCCGGACATCTGGAAGGCCAGTGTGCGCGTATTTGATGCAGCCATTCAGAAAGCATATAATGGCAACAAAAAAATAAACTGGTTAAAAGTACTGGCCGGTGAAGAAGCGTTTACACACACCGGGGAGTGGATGCCGGAAGCCACTATGAATGCATTTAAAGAATACCTGCTTTCTATTAAAGGCCCTTTAACTACTCCTATTGGCGGCGGCATCCGCAGCCTGAATGTAGCGCTTCGCCAGGAGCTGGATCTTTATGTGTGCCTGCGCCCGGTAAAATATTTTGAAGGAGTGCCCTCTCCTATGTGGCAGCCCGAAAAAGTGAACATGGTAATCTTCCGGGAAAATACGGAAGACATCTATGCCGGTATCGAGTACATGACAGGTACAAAAGATGCAGATAAGCTGTTGACTTTTCTGATAAATGAAATGGGAGTAAAGAATATCCGTTTCCCTGAATCTACCTCTCTGGGAATAAAACCGGTAAGTAAAGACGGCAGCGAAAGGTTGATCCGTGCAGCATTGTTACACGCCATCGAGCATAAACTGCCCTCACTAACTATAGTGCATAAGGGCAACATTATGAAATTTACAGAAGGGGCATTTAAAAATTGGGGATATGAACTTGCTGAACGTGAGTTTGCCGGCCAGGTGTATACCTGGAACCAATGGGAAAGAACCCGCAAAGAAAGTGGTGAGGCTGTAGCCAATGAGGAAATGAAAATCAGTGCCATCGGCGGTAAAGTAATAGTCAAGGATGCTATCGCAGATAATTTCCTGCAGCAGGCATTATTGGCACCGCAGGATTATTCGGTAATAGCCACGCTTAACCTGAACGGTGATTATATCAGTGATGCGCTGGCCGCACAGGTAGGTGGAATTGGTATTGCTCCTGGCGCCAATATAAACTACCTGACCGGTCACGCTGTGTTTGAAGCCACCCATGGCACTGCCCCGAGGTTTGCAAATACCAATACTATGAATCCATCTTCCGTCATCCTGAGCGGGGTGATGATGCTGGAATATATGGGCTGGCGGGATGCGTCTGAACTGATCACCAACTCGGTAGGCAAAACTATCCGTAATAAAACGGTCACAATTGATTTTTACAACCTGATGAAAGAAGCCACTTTGCTTAAAACCAGCGAGTTTGCTGATGAGATCATAAAAAATTTATAACCAGGCAACCGGCTGTTTCTTACGAAACTGTCTCTGCCAATTATTGTACATTCGCAAAAATAAATTCATGAAGAAAATTTCGGTAGCTAATCCCGTTGCAGAACTAGACGGTGACGAGATGACAAGAATCATCTGGAAGTTCATCAAGGATAAACTCATTCTTCCTTATGTAGAAGTACCTATTCAATATTTTGATCTCGGTGTGGAACATCGTG
>JBKJUT010000296.1:0-3239 GCA_046590515.1 Ferruginibacter sp. | reverse complement strand
GGTAGCGGATGTTGGAAATGATTTCCTGGCGGGTAAATTTATTGCCATCAGGAAAAAACATGAGGTCACCGGCGCCCAGGCCCAGGCCGCTGCGATGCGTGAGCAGGTCGCGGATGGTGAATTCGCTGGTGACGTAGGGAGAGTACATCCTGAATTCCGGGATATAATCTATCACTTTATCATCCCATTTTATTTTGCCCTCATCTACCAGCATAGCGAGGCCGGCAGCTGTAAAGGCTTTGGTGTTAGAGGCGATACCGAATAATGTGTTTTCATCTACCGGCAGCCTGGTACGAAGAGACCTGACCCCGTATCCTTTTGCATGAACCACTTTACCATCTTTCACAATGGCTACTGCTATACCTGGCACATCAAAGGTTTTTAATGTGAGTTGCACCAGGGAATCCACCTGCGAAGCAGTCAGCACCTGTGCCTGGCCGATAGCCGAAATAAAGATTAAAATAAGAAAGGAGATACGCTTCATACTAAAGTTTTACAGCAGACAATTTACAGTATTTAAGCGGGTCTGCATTATGGCAGCATATAAACGATATGCGTACTTATTAAATTAGAAGTCACATAGCAGCAAGCTTGTGAAACTTTGGTTCAGAAATGAAAGGGGATGATTCTTAATTAGCAGGAAGCTGTTGACAAAGGATTAATTCCAGAGTTTGGCACCCCCATCGATACCATCTTTATTAGTGACAGTTTTGATATTCAGGTCCATTTCTATATCGAGCCGGCGTGCATTACCGCCACCGATATATAAAGTATCATAATTAAATACGGTCTTGAGAACCTCGATGACCTTTTTCATCCGTTTGTTCCATTTTTTCAGCCCTATTTTATCCAATGCTTTTTGTCCGATATATTCATCATAGGTAGCCTTTTTACTAATAGGGTGATGGGCTAATTCCAGGTGCGGCATCAATTTGCCATCAAAGAAAAGGGCTGTGCCAAAACCGGTGCCCAGCGTTACGACCATTTCAACACCGCGCCCCGATACTATTCCCAGTCCCTGCATATCTGCATCATTGATTACTTTGGCCGGTTTACCAAAGGCTTCCTGCAGTAACTGGGCAAGCGGCACTTTATTCCAGGCTTTGGTACCAAGGTTAGGGGCAGTAAGCACTGTACCATTCTTTACATAGCCGGGGAAGCCTACAGAAATTTTATCAAACTCTAAAAAGGATTGCAGTAATTCCCGGATAGCCGCAATGATAGCTGTGGGAGTAGCGGGGTCAGGGGTGATGACTTTTTTATAATCTGTTTGCAGTAACCCCTGGTGATCCAGTACCGTTGCTTTAATATGGGAGCCCCCAATATCTATGGCCAGTATTTTATCTTCTTCGTGCATTATTATCGACCTGTAAATTATAATAAAAAGCCTGTAGACAAGGCTCAAGTACCCAAAATAGAGAATTATACCTTATTCGATTATTGATCAGCGCAAAACCCATGTGAATAGTGATCTGCAAACCTATAAATCCGGCAAAAAAAAGCCTGTACCGGCGCATACCGGTACAGGCTTTCTATATAAGGAGTTTATTTTTTACCGAAATGCCTGATGGCCTCATTTAACACGGCAATCTTTCCATTTACTATTTTGGCATCGTTGATCACTGCTAATGAATCAATTTTACCCGACTTATCAGTGGTAATTTCTTTATACCAGATAGTCACCCATTCGTCTTTTTTATCTTTAGAAATCACGGATTCCCAATCATCCATCTTAACGAGTACGTTGCTGAACCGGGCGCGGGACCCTGTTAACAGGGTAGCCAGGCTATCGCGGGATATCCTTGCATCCAGGTTATCAAAATGAAGATCTACCGTATCTGCAAAATATTTCACCGTTTCAGGTATGTTATTGTTTTCATACGCTTTCAGGCTCTTCTGCACATTTACCACATGCTGCTGGTCTCCCGATTGCCAGTTGGAGTAGGGCTTTTCGAGTGTATAGGAATACTCATAATTGGTAGTGGAGGCAGTGGTGGTAGCAGTGCTGTCGCTATGGTCAGTAGCGGTTTTATTGTTGTCGTTACAAGCCACCAGGAATAAAACCAGGAGAGAAATTGACAATTGTTTCATGTTTACTTTTTTTTTGAGTGTTAAAAAAAGGTGCCGGTCAGCCATGAAGTTTAAATATAGGTAAGGGATATGAGAAATGCAAGTTACTATTGCAAGTACCCTGGAATCAGGTGGAAGGAAATATCAATGTAAAGGAAGATCCTTCTCCCGGCCTGCCTTCTGCCAGGATAAATCCATTATGGCGATCCATAATATTCTTACACAATGAGAGACCAAGCCCGGTGCCTTCAAACTCTGAGCGGTTATGCAGACGGGTAAACGCTTTGAAAATCCGGGTAGCATATTCCTGTTCAAAACCAATCCCATTGTCTGTCAGTACGAATTGGGTATAGGGAGGTGCCACAGGATGATTTATGGCATTATCTCCTTCCAATACTTCAAAACCTATCAACTGTATCACAGGCGAAATGCCGGGGCGGGTAAATTTGATAGAATTATTTACCAGGTTATAGAATAGCTGGCAAATTAAAAAGGAGTCTCCTTTTATAGTGGGTAATTCAGCATACCGGATTTTCACGGCTTTTTGTTCAAGCACTACCTCCAGGTCAAGTTCAATATCCTGCATTACTGAATTCATATTAACCTGTTCTATTTTAATTTCAGTATTGTTGGTAGAGGAAAAATGCAAAATTCCGTCTATCATATTATGTAAACGTTCTGAAGCGCTGCTGATTTTATTGAAATACAATTCCTGCATGTCATTTATGCTTCCCAGTTGCTGTTTCAGCATATCGATAAAAAAACGGATTTTACGGATCGGTTCTTTCATGTCGTGGCTGGCCACATGCGCAAACTGTTCCAGTTGCTGGTTGCTTTCTTCGAGTTCGATTCTCTTTTTTTCTAATTCTTCGGCATTGCGCTTTTGTTTGCTGATATCCCGGGCAAAGGCAATAAAAGCTATTTCTCCATCCTGGCGTGTACTGGATATCGTTAGAGATACGAAAAACTGGGCACCTGCCTTATTTAAGGCAGTTATCTCAATAGTTTGATTAAGCACACGTGTTTCACCGGTAGACAAAAAACGATTCATCCCCGCCGCATGTGCTTCCCGGTATTCAGGAGGAATGATAAATTCTGCGAGAGGTTTATTTAAAACCTCTTCTAAAGAATAGCCAAATATTTTTTCTGCCTGCGGGTTCCAGTATGTT
>JBKJUT010000004.1:0-9935 GCA_046590515.1 Ferruginibacter sp. | reverse complement strand
CCCATTCAGTGCGGATACGATTGTGTTGGTAGGGCCGGAAGGTGATTTTACACATGAAGAAATTGAGATGGCTGTCAGCCAGGGTTTCAAACCACTGTCATTGGGAGAAACCCGGCTACGTACAGAAACCGCGGGAATGGTGGCAGCAGTTTACCTGGTTAACTCCGCAGGTTAATGCGCATCTTCGGGATTAAGGTTTTCATTCCTGTTGAGACGGGGTTCATTTAACTCCACCTTCCTTTGATTAGCAGATGCTTTTTTCTTCATCACAAGATTAAGTATTTCCACCAGGACAGAAAATGCCATTCCGAAATAAATATAGTTTTTGATATGAAGTTTCTCTGTAACCTCTGAGTTCCATCCTTCCATGATAAGGCTGAGGCCAATCATCACTAAAAACGAAAGGGCCAGCATTTTCAGGGTTGGATGTGTATGAATAAAATTAGATATGCCGTTACTGAAAAGGAACATCACTATCATGGCAATCACCACAGCTGCAATCATGATCTCCACATGCTTTGCCGTACCCCCGGCAGTTATAATACTGTCGAATGAGAAAACCGCATCTATTAAAATGATCTGCACTATTGCATTTCCGAGGGTTAGTCCTTTTTTGCCATAGGTTTCATTATGGCTTTCTCCTTCGAGTTTTTCATGAATTTCTTTTACCGATTTATATATCAGGAATAAGCCTCCAACTATCATTACAATACTCGCGAGGTCAAACCCTTTATTAAACAAGGTAAAAACTGACTTCCCTTTTTGGGAAAGCAGCCAACCCAGTCCCATTAATAATAAGCTTCTTGAAATGATTCCCGTGACCATCCATATGCGCCTCGCATTTTTTTTATCCTTTTCTTTCTCCACCCTGTTCAGAATAATACTGACAAAAATTACATTGTCGATTCCAAGTACGATTTCCAGCACTACGAGAATAAAAAAACTTATAATACTTTCTGATGTAAATAATTCCTGCATGTTCCTTTATTGATTTAATTCTTTAATAATATTTTTTACAATTTGCGGACCTTCATAAATAAATCCTGTCCAGACCTGCACCAATGCGGCACCGGCTGCCAGTTTTTTACCTGCGTCCTGCCCGGTAAATATACCACCACTCCCAACCAGGGTAATCTTTCCCCCGGTTTTTTGATGTATATATTTTATTAATTCAGTTGAGCGTATAGCCAACGGACGTCCACTGATGCCTCCAGCCCCCATATTGCCGGTAATTTCAGCCGAAGTAATTAATCCATCCCTTGATATGGTTGTATTGGCAATGATCAGGCCATCCAGTTTTATTTCGAGTACCATAGAAATGATTTCATCTATTTGCGCATATTCAAGGTCGGGAGCTAATTTTAAGAAGATGGGACGTGGCACCTCGTATAAATTGTTCTCTTCCTGAAGTTTGGTGAGTATGTTTTGCAAAACATATCTCTCCTGTAACTCGCGCAGGCCCGGGGTGTTTGGGCTGCTAACATTCACCACAAAATAGTCAACCCATTTGTGCAGCTTCTGAAAGCATAACAGGTAATCCTTCCAGGCGTCTGCATTAGTGGTGCTTTTATTTTTACCAATGTTACCTCCAATAATTACATCGCTGCTTTTGTGGCGCCATGATTCTAATCTTCCTGCTATTACATCGGCTCCGTCATTATTAAAACCCATCCGGTTTAATAAAGCTTTATCCTTAGGAAGGCGAAACAATCTTGGTGCTGGATTTCCTTGTTGAGCCTGAGGAGTCACTGTTCCGATTTCTATAAATCCAAAACCCAGCATTTCCAGTTCCCGGAGGTAAACGGCATTTTTATCAAATCCTGCTCCCAGCCCCACGGGATTTTTAAATGTAAGCCCGTTTACTTTCACAGGCATTGCTTTAGGTGTAAACCACCGGCTTATCCTTCTTCTCAAAAACGGCTGCCTGGCAATTACTTTCAAGCTGTTCATCGAAAAATAATGCGCCTTTTCCGGATCAGCGAGAAAAAAAAAATAACGTAGCACTTTATACATCTTCTGCGAATGTAAACCGTTTTTGGTTTTTTCTTTCCAGTGGAGAATTATAACTTTACCTATAAAGTTGCATAAACAACTAAAATCAGTATCATGCAGGAAGCTTATATAGTTGCCGGTTTCAGAACAGCCATCGGTAAAAGTAAAAAAGGTGGTTTTAGATTTACACGCCCAGATGACCTGGCAGTGGATGTAATCCACGGGTTGTTGGCTTCCGTGCCGGCGCTGGATGTTACACGAGTAGATGATGTGATCGTGGGCAATGCAGTACCTGAGGCAGAACAGGGGTTACAGGTAGGGCGGATTATTGCGGCCAGGGCAGTGGGCTTTCATGCAGCAGGAATCACAATAAACCGCTATTGTGCCAGTGGCCTGGAAAGCATTGCTATGGCAACTGCCAAGATCCGCAGCGGTATGGCTGAATGCATTATAGCAGGAGGTACAGAAAGCATGAGCCTGGTGCCGACGGCCGGCTGGAAAACAGTGCCTGCCTATTCGATAGCTTCCGATGAACCGGATTATTACCTGAGTATGGGATTAACTGCCGAAGCAGTTGCCAAAGAATATAATGTGAACCGGGAAGACCAGGATGAGTTCAGTTATAACAGTCATATGAAAGCAGCTACAGCTATACGTGAAGGTTATTTTAAAAGCGGGATCCTGCCTGTAAACGTGGAAGAAGTATACTTAGACGAAAAAGGGAAACGAAAAACCCGGTCTTATATCATGGATACAGATGAAGGGGTCCGTTATGATACCACACCTGAAGGGCTGGCTAAACTTAAACCTGTATTTGCCCTGGGGGGAAGTGTGACCGCTGGAAATTCCAGCCAAACCAGCGACGGTGCTGCGTTCGTAATCGTGATGAGTGAGCGGATGATTAATGAACTTTCTTTAAAACCAATAGCCCGTTTGGTAAATTGCGCCAGTGCGGGTGTGCATCCCCGTATTATGGGCATTGGTCCGGTAGAAGCAGTGCCGAAAGTGCTGAAACAGGCGGGGATGACACTTTCTCAAATTGACCTGTTAGAGTTGAACGAGGCTTTTGCTTCTCAATCATTAGCTGTAATACGTGAGTTAGGTCTGGATCCTTCTATTGTCAATATCAATGGCGGGGCCATTTCACTGGGTCATCCATTAGGATGTACCGGTTGTAAATTAACGGTACAGATTATTCAGGACATGAAGCGGTTAAAAAAGAAATACGGGATAGTTACTGCATGCGTGGGAGGCGGACAGGGAATTGCCGGCATCATTGAAAACATTGAATAATTACTCAAATTCTTTAGGAGACGTCTGCCGGAAATTTTCATCATAACTCACGAAGAAACGCATATAAATTACCCGGCTCAGACGCATAAGCCAGGGTTGTAAAACCAGCAGTACAATTGCATTAAATACAAGCCAATAGAAAATACGGTTATCATCAGTAGATACCCCGATTAATACGTACCAGGCTACAAATGTAGAAACAGAAATAGCTACTGCCAATGCGTAACTAACATATCCTGTTCCATACCAGAAGCCGGGTTCAAGATCAAATTTCTGGTTACATACCGGGCAGTGATCATACATTTTAAATATGTGGGTAAGACTAAGATTTTTATAAGGGTTACTGTCTTTAAACATAGGGCCCCGCCTGCATCTCGGGCATCTCATTGATAAAATACTCCAGGTATAAGATGCCGCAGGATGTGTCGCCTTACTCATTTTGCAAAGGTAAGTGAGTATTGCCGACGCTATGCAGTAATAACCCTGTCAGTCTTTTTTCTTTCTCCAATCTGCTGGCGCCACATTGCATAGTATAGTCCTTTTTCTTCCAGCAATGACAGGTGGTTGCCGGTTTCCACTACTTCTCCTTTTTCCAGTACATAAATACGGTCGGCATGCATGATGGTGCTTAACCGGTGCGCAATGAGAATGGTAACCTGGTCCTTTAATTCCGATACGTCCTTGATGGTGTTGGTGATCTCTTCCTCAGTGAGTGAATCAAGCGCGGATGTAGCTTCATCAAAAATGAGCAGGTGCGGTTTACGCAGCAAAGCCCGGGCAATTGATATCCTCTGTTTTTCACCACCCGATAATTTTAATCCGCCTTCACCAATCACCGTTTCAATTCCTTTTTCAGCCCGTTCGAGCATCGCAAAGCAAGAGGCTTTTCGTAAGGCATCCTGTAATTGATTATCTGTAGCCGCTGGATTTACAAAAAGCAGGTTTTCCCTGATTGTACCGCTAAACAGGTTTGTATCCTGGGTTACGAAACCGATCTGCTTACGCAGGTCATCAAAATGAATTTCATTTTCATCTAAACCGTTGTATAGGATCTTCCCTTCCTGCGGCCGGTACAAACCTACCAGCAATTTCATCAGGGTAGATTTTCCGCTTCCACTTGGACCTACGAAGGCAATGGTTTCACCGATGTTGACATCAAAACTTATTCCTGCAATGGCTTTATGCTGGGCCGATTGGTGTTTGAAGGCTACCTTTTGAAAGGATAAATTCTGGATATCTCCCAGGGGTTTGGGATGCGCCGGCTCCGGCTCCGGGAGTTTTTTCATCAGGTTGTTGAAATTATTCAGAGAGGCTTCTGCTTCCCGGTAGGAGAGCAGGATATTTCCAATTTCCTGCAAGGGTCCAAAGATGAAAAAAGAAAAGATCTGCATGGTTACCAGTTGTCCTGCATCCATCTGGTGACGGAATATGAGCCACATCAAAATAAACAGGATGAACTGCCGCAATGTGTTCACCATCGTACCTTGTATGAAACTGATACTCCTTATTTTTTTTACTTTTTTTAATTCCAACCCAAGTATCCGGTAAGTATTTTTATTAAGGCGTTCCACTTCCTGGGTGGTTAATCCGAGGCTTTTTACAAGTTCAATATTACGAAGAGACTCGGTGGTAGAGCCTGCCAGGGCGGTAGTTTCACCCACAATCTTTTTCTGGATAAGTTTTATCTTTTTGCTTAGCCAGTTGGTAATAAAGGTTAGCACCACGATACCTATAAGGTAAGCCACAGGTATACGCCAGTTTATGAATATAGCCGCGTATACGAATACGAATACTACACCTACCATGATACCAAACAGGATGTTGATAAAATTCATAATGAATTTCTCTACGTCGGAACGCACTTTGGTAAGTATGGATAGTGTTTCCCCGCTGCGTTGGTCTTCAAATTCCTGGTAAGGTAATTTCATGGCATGTTGCAATCCATCGGTAAATACACCTGCGCCAAATTTCTGTATCACCAGGTTAAGGAAATAATCCTGGAAAGCCTTTGCAATCCGGCTGATCATGGCCACTGATACAGAAAAAAGTAAAATGTAAAACACGCCAAGTAACAGGTAAGGATTTCCATCCCGGGTGGTGGAATCATAAGCCCAGAAAAAATTGTTTTCACTGAAAGTGGCAGGGTGTGCCTTATAATCGCTGGCCAGGTTTACAAGTTTACCAAGCAGGATAGGGTCTATAAGCGAAAATCCGATATTGATACCAGCCAAAACCAAGGTGAGAAAAACCAGCCACTTTTGCGGTTTTAAATAATGCCATAATATTTTCATACAAGAAATTTTATACCAGAAACCCAGCCAGGGGAGAATACTTTAAAATGCAAATTTGAGGAAAAGTTGGGGAATGTGGTTTTTATTTACTGATTGTTATGCAGGAGGGAGTTTTGTCACTGTATATATCTTATGTGGGTCGCTGACGGATATTCTGAATCTGCAAGTGGTGCGTTGCAACTCAGCCAGGCTATATAACATGTAACTTCTGTGTGTAGCCTGAGGATGCGGGTAAATTCTTCAACTTCATATTATCTGCCTCATTTAATATAATACAAAAGTTGTTGCTTAAAATGGATGTAATAACCAAGGAAATCCAACACTTGTAAAATTTAATCAGTCTGATTAAAAATATTTCATTATTAAAAATTTTCCTGTGAAAAATTAATTGCAATTTTTATGTAATCAATGGCCATTGAAAATTTTCTTTTAAATAAATAACATTAATAAAAAAATATGATATGAATAAGATTACCGGAATACTGTACCTGCTTTTTGGATTACTGATTGGCAATCACTTTGAAGCGAATTCCCAAACTCCAAAATTTCAATCGTAAATGGAATTTTATCATTTGATAGCCGGATTGAATATGAAGCCATGGTAGAAAGTGATGAATTAACTAAATCCCGTTTTTATGAAGAACTCACAAAAATACCGGGGTATAAATCCCTGGTATCATCTGGTTCAAATAATTCTTCGATACCGAATTCCCTGTTTGAATCGGCAGAATTTATTATTAATATTGTCAATGAGCAGGGTGTTGTAAAGATTGGCGAGTATTATTATAAAATTGATTATAATAAAAGGATGACTTATTCATTACCATCAGATAAGATTGAGGAATATATAAATGATCTTTTAATTGGTAACCAAACTGCCGAAAATAAACTTGGGGCATTTAGCCTGGAGGCAGATGTCATAGATCTTACAGAGAGCGGTTATAAAACAGAACCGGCAGACATGGAGCCAGGGGAAAACCAAAAGCGCTTGTTTTGTTGGAGAGGAAGCAGGGCAACAGCAGATAACATAAAATGTGCACTTTACTTTAGAGATTTTAGCGCTCCCAAATATTCCACTTTTGGAAAGTGTGTGAATTTTTTTGATGGAAGGCCGGTTGTTAACTCCCGCCTAAAAGTTAAGCTGGAATATATCAGCCTCGGTATTTATCACCGGCTCGATATAGACGGTAAACTGCAACGACAGGATGGAGCAATTAATATAAATGGTGTTCCTATCTGGGTAACCAAAAACTGGGGTATTGGAGAAGGAAACTGGAAATTGAATTATGATATAGTATATAAAGGAAGATGCGTAAGTGATATTGAAAAAGTTGAAATCAGCCAGGCGTTAAATCCTCCTATGAACAATGTAAATAAAACCCGGAAAGTATTCTGGGAAAGAGCAAGGGGATTAAGCTATTATTGTTTGAAGGCGGATGCAAGCATTTATACAAATAATTTTTTCTCCGGGCCAGCGAACAATGACCGGTTTTGTGCAGATGATAGTAGTATAAGATTCGCGAATTCTCCCACGATTATGAATTCAACTGCTTTACCTCCATTTAGGCGGTATATCCTTTTCAGCAGAACAATATGTCAATAAAAGTAACTTTATTAATTATGGCACTCACCGGGCATTCCTTATATGCTCAAAAGTTAGCTTTGCGCCCTGAAATCAGTGCTGCTTTCCAAAGATCAAAATTTGCCGGGAGCAGTATTCCGGAGCCATACTTTTCTACACCCTACAACCGGGGAGCTACAATGGGCGTGTCTCTTGAATATAACTATTCAAAAAATGATAAACTGTTTTTAAAGGCTCAAAACTTTATTATCTCGAATGGATTTTATAATTCAACTAATGAAAAGCCCGTCTTATTACATTCAATACTGGGAGAATATTCCTCTGTAACTTCTGACCAGTTTTTTTTAGCAGGTCTTGGCCTTAAAAAAGATGTGTTGTTAAACAGTATAGAAAAGGCTGTTTATTTAACCGCTAGCATTGAATTCGGAATTCACAAAAATCAAGATACGCTTGGAGGCAGTTCGGGAGGATATTCCCCAAACACATATTACGGTTTATGGAAACTAACTTCGTCCAAAAGATTTTTCCCTATGTTCAGCCTGGGTATTTCTCATCCTTTTTTTAATAAAAAGAAACGGGAAGTAATAGAACTATCGTTCATGTATCACCGGGCATTTTCTACTGTATGGGAGCATACCCTTTATTTTTACTATGCTGGTCCAAGGTATGGAAGTAATGATATTCAAACAGCAAAATTTACTTCCAAAGTTCAGACTGTATTATTAACTATAAGCAAAGAAATCCGCATAAAAAACCGGAAAAATAAGTGATTGTTTATCTGTCTTTCTGAATAATAACTATGCCCTTTAATTCGGGTGGTTCGTTATAATAATATTTAAAATTGGAATTAAAATGCGCATAGCCAAAGCTGTTCTCTATACTGTCTTTAGCTTTTTATCCTTTAAAACTTTTTGTCAGCACAAGAGTATTTACATAAATACCAATGTGGCGAGAACTTTTAACCATAATATTTATTCAGAATCCGGTTATATACTTCCTGTGGTGGTAAAGAACCGTACGCTCTATAATTTTGCTTTAGGGTATAAAGTACAGAGGAAAAATGGTGCGCTGAGCCAGTATGAAATCCTTACCTACTCAACGGGACACCGGATTGGCGTTGATAAAAATCTGTTCCCCGGTACTGAATTATTTTCTTTCAGAAGTTATTCCTTATCAATAGGGGTTGGATATAAAAGATTATGGCCTATACTCAAACAGTTTTTTGAACTTAATAAATTTAAAGACAGGTTATATTTTGGTCCGGTTTTTAATTTAACCAACAATATACGGAGTTCCTTCGCCTACGGATATGATAATGTAATTTCACCCTCAAACAAAATATTAACCGGGTACGGAAGCTCTTATGTAGTAACCAGTTTTGCTAAACCCAATCTCAATTTAGGGGCAAACTTAAGTTATAGATTATTAAGGAAAGATGCACGTGAGGCTCTTACCTTTAGTTCAGAAATTCAGTTATCATTAGGCAGCATATATAACGTATCCTACAGGTACAAATATGATGACATTGAGGATTTATTTTATATAAAAAACAGAGGGTATTCTTACAGTTTTTCTTTATCTATACCACTGGCAAACCTGAAATAATCATTTAACCGGTAATGTGTTTTATTCATTATGTTAGTTGCCATCACATGTGCTTAGCTTCCCCAACTCTCTCTGTCCAGGCTGCGGTATTGAATGGCCTCGGCCAGGTGTTCAGGTAAGATATCCAACGCACCCGCCAGGTCAGCAATCGTCCGGCTTACCCTGATGATCCGGTCATAAGCCCTTGCTGATAAATTCAATCTTTCCATTGCCGTCTGCAATAATTTCTTTCCCGCTACTCCTAAATAACAGGTTTCAACTAAAAGTTGATTGTTCATTTGTGCATTGGCATATATACCTGGCCATTTGCTGAATCGGGCAGCCTGAAGGTTGCGTGCTTCTATGACACGTTGCCGGATATCAGTACTTTTTTCCAGGCCGGCAGGAGAAGCCAATTCTGAAAATGCGACTGGTGTTACTTCTACATGTAAGTCTATCCGGTCTAATAATGGTCCTGATACTTTGTTCAGGTATTTCTGTACAGCACCAGGGGGGCAGGTACATTCTCTTTCAGGGTGATTGAAATATCCGCAAGGGCATTCCTGCGTTGCCTTTTTCTAAGTTAACCGTAAAAATAGCTAAACCATTAGGAATTAACTATATAGCTAATCCAATTGAAATAGGGGACAAAATTCGTAATAAAAGGTTGGAGTTGGGCCTGCTTCAAAAAGACCTCGCTAAAATTATAGGTGTCACTGAAGATTCAATAACAAATTGGGAAAATAATCGAGTTAAACCTACACCTACGAATATCAATCAAATTTATTTATTCCTCAATAAATAAAATCAAATACCGTATAAACACCCTTTTTTAAGCGATTAACTATCTATATTTTACTTGTACTGAAACATATATATGGCAAACAATGACCAAGCACAAGTTGTAGAACTTGAAGACCTTTCTTTTGAGAAAGGAGATATCGAAGGAGTACAAACATGTTTACTAGACTTCGAACCTTGCGAAGCAAAAGTTGTCTTTTACAAAAAAGGTACTAAAGTTCCTAGGCACACCATTCTGGACAGACTCTTACAGTTATCCTGAAAGGAAGATGCGAAGGGCCTAACGGGAGAGACCTGACAATAGGGATGTTATACAAATGTGGCGGAGTACAATATGGCCCATAGTAGTTTATGAAGATACCTATTTCTTAATTATTCAAAGGCCTGGTACA
>JBKJUT010000303.1:0-3963 GCA_046590515.1 Ferruginibacter sp. | reverse complement strand
ATGAAACCCATATCATTGATCTTGGCATGTACACACAACGTAGAGATCAAACCAATGTTAGGACCTTCCGGTGTTTCAATTGTACATAAGCGGCCATAATGAGAATAATGCACGTCACGAACCTCGAAACCTGCGCGCTCCCTGCTTAAACCACCGGGTCCGAGTGCGGAGATCCTGCGCTTATGCGTGATCTCACTCAACGGGTTGGTCTGGTCAAGAAACTGGGAAAGCTGCGAGGTACCAAAGAAGGAATTGATAACGGATGATAGTGTACGCGCATTGATCAGGTCAACCGGAGTAAACACCTCGTTATCCCTTACGTTCATACGTTCACGTATGGTACGTGCCATACGGGCTAGACCTACGCCGAACTGGGCATATAACTGTTCGCCTACAGTACGTACTCGACGGTTGCTCAGGTGATCAATATCATCTACCTCGCTCTTACCATTGGTTAATAAAACCAGGTATTTAATGATGGCGATTATATCTTCTTTAGTCAGCACCTTTTTCTCTAACGGGTAGTTAAGTCCAAGGCGGCGATTGATCTTGTAACGACCAACCTCTCCCAGGTCATAACGCTTATCAGAGAAGAATAATTTATCGATTATTCCCCTGGCAGTTTCATCATCCGGGGCATCCGCACCACGCAGTTGCTTATATATATGCTGTACTGCTTCCAGCTCACTGTTGGAAGTATCTTTATTTAAAGTATTGTAAATAATTGCGTAATCACCACTCACTTCTTCCTTCTGGATGAAAACACTTTTAGCATCATTTTCCAGGATAGCTGAAATGTTAGCCTCATCCAGGATTGAATCCCTTTCCAGGATGATTTCATTACGCTCGATAGAAACTACTTCACCGGTATCTTCATCCACAAAATCTTCTACCCAGGTACGCAATACACGGGCAGCCAAACGCTTGCCAGCATGCTTTTCGAGGGTTTTTTTATCAGCCTTAACTTCATCAGCCATACCGAAAAGTTCCAGTATGTCTTTATCAGTTTCATAACCGATTGAACGCAGTAAAGTAGTAACTGGAAACTTTTTCTTACGATCGATATAAGCAAACATCACATTGTTGATGTCAGTAGCAAATTCCATCCAGGCTCCTTTAAAAGGAATAACCCTGGCAGAGTATATTTTGGTGCCGTTAGGGTGAGTGGATTGGCCAAAGAATACACCCGGTGAACGGTGTAACTGGCTTACTACTACACGCTCCGCACCGTTGATTACAAAAGTACCACGTGGGGTCATGTAAGGAATGTTTCCTAAGAATACATCCTGCACAATGGTTTGGAAATCTACGTGCTCTTCGTCATTACAGCTCAGCCTAAGCTTTGCTTTTAATGGAACAGCGTAAGTTAAACCGCGCTCAATACACTCTTCAATAGTGTATCGTGGAGGATCAACATAGTAGTCCAAAAATTCCAATACAAAGATGTTACGCGTATCCGTTATAGGAAAATTTTCCTTAAACACGCGGAACAGCCCTTCTACGTTACGTTTGTCGGGCGTTGTCTCTAACTGGAAAAAGTCTTTAAAAGATTGAATCTGGATTCCGAGTAAATCGGGAGTCTCTGCCAGTAGTTCAACTTTTCCGAAATTGATACGCTTAGCAGCGGTGGATTTAGTTGCAGACATATTGTAATTAAAACGGTTTAATGTGCGAAGGTCTTTAACTGCGGATTAGAACGAGTGCCACTAACCCGAAATTAAAGGAGGGCAAAGGTAGGGAATAAATAATGAAAAAGGACTATCCAGAAGGGATTTTTACCTGATTGGTAAGATTTTTGCTCAATTGCGCGCCTTTCCTGTCAGCAAATTAACATAAGCCGCTTAAGTACATGACCCACAATCAACTTTTCTTCCGAAAAATGACTGAACGATTACTTCGCAAAATTCCATGAGGCATAAAAACCCGGCCGGTTAGCCTCGAAAGTGGGTACCAGAGTTAAAGATTTTGGAGTAACCCGGTTTTTATGAAAATGGGGCACCAGCAGACCTGTTAATACTCCAATAGGTAACCCTACTGACACATCAGTAATAAAATGTTCCCCGGCTTTTATTCTTAATATCCCGGTTGCCAGGGAGGCTGAGCCTGCAATGGTATATAATATCCATTTGTTTCGCATGTCAGGATGATAATCAGAATAAACTTTAGCCATGAAAAATGTGGAAGTAGCAACAAAACCAGGATGACCAGCGGGAAAAGAATTACGTCCACCTCCACCTGTACGTTTATTTATATCAACCTGCGGATTATATGTATATGGCCGGAATCGCCGGGCGATCATGGAGGAAGAAGTGTACAAAGTTCCGAAAACCGAGGTAGCCTGGAGATAAAGCAGTCCAATCTGTAAAGCATCTTTCCGCATTTTTTTATCCAGAAGGAATACTAATGGCAAAGGCATACTGCCATAAAAAAATTTGTCACTTGCATCTTTTGCCGAGGGGCTAAAGTTACGTGTAACCGGCCTGTCTAAAGAATTAACATCATTTGGATCAAGTGCCAGTATAACTGCTTCACTCGTTTTATCTCCACCATATATCTTGGTAAAACCATAAAGGGTAAATGCAGTTGTAGCAGCAGTCAGAGGAAGATCTATACCATTGCGAATATGATAAACCTGTTGATTATCCGTAGTAACTACCCGGGCTGAATCTACCTGGGCAAATAATCCTGCAACAGGAATCGCAAGGCACATAATTAAGGCAATAAATTTCATGAGTTTTTTTGCACATTGAAATCAATTCGTGTACCAGAGATACCGGAGGATGGAATATAGCGGGTAGTTTACCAAATTATGAATTTTTCAGTGACTCTTCTAACCCCGCTCTCAAGCACCACCAGGTATTGACCGGCGGGCCAGTTCCTCGAAGCGTTAAGCGTTATTTCCCTGCTTCCGGCGGCAAAAGATTGCAATAGTAACTGCTGACCAGTAGCATTATATATGTATAGTTTACCTTCTGAGTTTTCCCCGGTGCGGATACGGATCGCACTTCCGGCTGTAACCGGGTTTGGGAAGACCGAAAATGAAGTATTTAAATATCCTGCTTCTATCAAAATAATATTACTGTATGTAAAACGGCCATCCCGGTCTACCATTTTTAACCTGTAGAAAAAGCGCCCGTTTTCTGTGCTGGCTAATTCATCAGCAAAGGAATATGTAGTGGTAACAGTTGAATTACCAACTGCAGTTACCCGACCTGCAAATTGAAAGTTAGCTCCATCACGGCTTTTTTCTATTTCAAAATGATCGTTGTTGGTTTCGGAGGCAGTTTGCCAGTTAAGCTGGTTTGTATGTTGGCGGTTATAACCTGAGAAATTCAACAGTTTCACCTCCAGTAAAATTGCATCTCCAAAGAACACCGCATAATCTTCTACCTGTCCAGCAGTAACTACATAACAACTGTTGACCCCACCCACGCAGTCTTTAGCGATTACCCGTAAACGTAAAAACTGGTTAGTCACAGGTGGTACTGCCGGAGTCGCGAAAGTAAATGTATGCGTACCGATATAGCAGGAAGGGGATGAATATACTGCTTCATTGGCATCTAAAAAATCACCATCATTATTATAATCGATATACAACTGCACCAGGTTAAATTCATTCGCAGGTACTGATGTCCCCACATTCACACTAACTGAATAAGTAGTATTTGCCTGCAACACAGTATTGTTACTGCAGGAAAAATCCATATACTTATTACCGTCTGTTGCAAGACCGGCAGTGATTTTATTAATATTTTCCAGGCTAAATGAGTTCACACCTGCATTACTTGTACCTGTTCCGGTGTTGGAACAAGCTGTGGCTGCACCATTGCTGACCAACACCTTCTTTGTTTTTAAAGCAGAGCTGCCCATAGAATTGGCAGAAGTAAGAGATACATTTTTTATACCTGCGGCAGCGAAAGTTGATGAAGGATTTCGTGTGGTAGCAGTAGCTGGTGAGCCACC
>JBKJUT010000241.1:0-9512 GCA_046590515.1 Ferruginibacter sp. | reverse complement strand
ATGACCAGGTTACTATAGATGCCGCCAATGCTATCAAAGCCTGTGGGGTTGGTATTAAGTGTGCTACCATTACACCTGACGAAGAAAGGGTAACTGAATTTAAACTAAAACAGATGTGGAAGAGCCCAAATGGTACCATCCGCAACATACTTGATGGTACAGTTTTCCGGGAACCCATAGTAATGCAAAATGTACCAAGACTGGTTACCAACTGGACGGCTCCTATCATCGTGGGGCGGCATGCGTTTGGTGACCAATACCGTGCAACCGACACAGTTATTAAAGGGAAAGGAAAACTTACCATGACCTTTACCCCGGAAGATGGCGGGGAAGCACAGGTTTTCGAGGTGTATAATTTTAAAGGAAATGGGGTTGCCATGTCTATGTACAATACGGATGAGAGCATCATGGGCTTTGCACGCAGTTGCTTTAATATGGCACTGAGCAAAAAATGGCCTTTATATCTTTCTACCAAAAACACCATTCTTAAAAAATACGATGGCAGGTTTAAAGATATTTTTGAAGAAATTTACCAGGGAGAATTTAAAGAAAAATTTGCAGCTGCAGGAATTACCTATGAGCACAGGTTAATAGATGACATGGTAGCAAGTGCCTTAAAATGGAATGGCAACTTTGTATGGGCATGTAAAAATTATGATGGCGACGTGCAGAGTGATACAGTGGCCCAGGGATTTGGAAGTCTTGGCCTGATGACTTCGGTGCTGATCACACCTGATGGCAAAACTATGGAAGCGGAAGCAGCTCATGGTACGGTAACCCGTCACTACCGCGAACACCAGGCTGGCAAGCCTACCAGCACCAACCCTATTGCTTCCATTTTTGCCTGGACACGTGGCCTGGCTTTCCGCGGAAAACTGGACAAAAACCAGGAACTGATTGATTTCTGCAATTCACTTGAAAGCGTTTGTATTGAAACAGTGGAAAGCGGGAAGATGACCAAAGACCTGGCTGTTTGTATTCATGGCAATAAAGTGAGTCACGGTAAAGATTACCTGTATACTGAAGAATTCCTGGATGCCATAGACGAGAACCTGAAAAAGAAAATGGCATAATAAATTATATAAATGAAAAAGTCCCGGTCAAAAAACCGGGACTTTTTTTATGCAAATACTGATTAATATAACTGGAACCTTACAGGCAAAGTGTATTTGGTTTTTACATTCTGACCTTTTAATTTCCCGGGATTCCAGGCTGGCATGTTTTTAACTACCCGCATCGCTTCTTCTTCCAGGCCATATCCCAACTTAGGACCTACCGTTTGTGCAGAAGTAAGTCTGCCGTTTTCATCTACCGTAAAGGATACATTAACCACTCCTTCAACGCCTTCCCCACTTGCATCGTACGGATATTGCAGGTTCTTATCAAAATACTTCTGCATTCCTGCATAGCCGCCGGGGAAGGATGGGATCACATCTACACTTGAATAAACCCCGGTGCTTACTTCTGCCTGTGCTGTAGATTTTGTTTCCGGTGCCAGAACCACTTTTCCCTTCATACCTTTTTTTGCAGGATTAGGTTTAGCCTCTGACATGTTTGATACAGGCTGACTTTCAGCAGCCATATTTCCGTGGTCAGCAGGAGTAGTAACTACGGTACCTGAATCATGAATTTCAGTGAGGGGCTGGTCACTTGCCGTAGTTGTTTCGGTTGTGGTAGTACCGGAAGAATCCGATGTACTTGAGCTGTTATTTTTACAACCCGTAAAAATTGCACCAACCACCAATAAGCAGGTTAAAAATTTCATTTTCATTTCAGTATGTTTAAGTTGTGAGAGTTAAACCAGTAAGAATTACCGGCAGTGCTATACCTTCAAATCCTGTACCACGTCGCGGGGTTCCCGGGTACCGGCATACAATTCATATTCAAACAGGCGGCAATCTATCTTGCTGGTATAAAATTCAATACGCCTGGCGGGCTTCAATCCGATTTTCTTTGCAAGCTCCAGGTTACCTGTAAATATGTAACCGGTAAAGCCTTTGCATTTTTTTTTCAGGAAGTCTCCCATCCGCGAATACGTAGCACTAAGTTCAGCAGCCTCGCCTAACCTGTCTCCATATTCAGGATTAAGGTAAACAATTCCTGATGCCGGTTCAGGAATAGTTGTTGCTTCAAAATCGCACACCTCAAAGGTGATCATTTCTTCTACGCCGGCAATACCGGCATTCACTTTAGAAATATTCACAGCATCTTCACTGATATCCGAAGCGATGATTTTCAATCCCGGCACCTCGATTACATTTCTTTCTATTTCCTGCAGGAAGTAACGGTAAGTATCTTCCTTATATCCTGTTAAATGCATAAAAGCATAATTGGAACGGTATAATCCCGGGGTGCGGTTTGTGGCCAGCAATGCAGCTTCAATGGCAATGGTTCCGGAACCACACATAGGATTCACTACGGCAGATTTGCGATCCCATTTAGTTGCCAGCAAAGTAGCTGCAGCCAATGATTCAAGCATAGGTGCTTTACCGGGTATTTTACGGTAACCATGTTTGGATAATGTATCTCCCGATGTATCAATAAATATTTCCGCCAGTTCTTCTTTCCAGTATAAATGTATTACTGCCCGGTTCAGCTCTGGTCCTGAATCGGGGCGACTGCCTGTTTTCTCCCTGAAACGGTCAGCAATAGCATCTTTCACCTTTACGTTAGCAAACAGGTTATTCGTAATAGTTGGGTTGCTCACATTGCTGCTGATAGAAAAATATCCTTCTGCCGGAATAATAGTTTCCCATTCCATTTTAACCAGGTTATCATATAATTGGTTGGCATTATCCGCGTTGAATTCATGGATGGAAAACAATACCTGGCTGGCACAACGGAGGTTAAGATTGAGTTGAATGCAATCTGCCATAGTGCCGGATAATTCTACTCCTGTTTTAAAAACCCGTGCAGGAACGAAGCCCAGCGCCGCCACTTCCTGTTGCAGGTAAACAGACAACCTGTTACTGCAAGTGATGATTATCCGGCTGGTAAGTGAAAAGACATTCATATAGGATCACAAAC
Organism: Ferruginibacter sp.; assembly: GCA_046590515.1. Lineage (GTDB taxonomy): Bacteria > Bacteroidota > Bacteroidia > Chitinophagales > Chitinophagaceae > Ferruginibacter. The sequence goes on along the minus strand of JBKJUT010000241.1, from coordinate 6,485 downwards.
ATAGTAAATTATGGTGTGGCAGCAGGATATTGAAGAGCAGATAAAAATAATTACATTGTGGTATGGAGCTTTCAAAAGACATCAGGCTGGCCGTATTGATAGACGCGGATAATGTGCCTTACTCAAATGTAAAGGGAGTAATGGAAGAGATAGCAAAATATGGCTCACCTACATTTAAAAGAATTTATGGTGACTGGACGAAACCCACCGTCTCTGGCTGGAAGAAAATATTATTGGAAAATGCCATCACCCCTATTCAACAATACAGTTATACCAGCGGCAAAAATTCCAGTGATTCTGCGTTGATCATTGATGCCATGGATATACTATATTCCGGAAAAGTGGATGGTTTCTGTATAGTTTCCAGTGACTCTGACTTCACGCGGCTGGCCACCCGTCTACGCGAAGCCGGTATGAAGGTGATTGGTATCGGGCAAAAGAAAACACCGAACCCGTTTATCGTTGCCTGTGATAAGTTTATTTACATGGAGATCATTCCCCTGTTTGAAGAACAGGAGGCTCCTGGTAACCCGGTACGTCCGGCAAAGCCTAAAGGCAAACCTGTTGTAGATAAAGTGGACAAAAGAATTATTGGTCTTATAAGAACCACCATTAACGACCTGGCAGATGAAAATGGATGGGCCTTCCTGGGAGATGTAGGCAATATGTTATTGAAAAAGCATCCTGATTTCGATCCCAGGAATTTTGGTTTTCCTAAACTAACCCCTCTGTTTAAATCTTTACCGCAATTTGAAATTGATAAAAGAGAAACAGATAAAGCCGGTATTAAACTGGTCTACATCCGTAACCTGGAATAACCTTTCTTATTTAATTAATATTTCCAGGCACTTATTAAGACTATTGCGCCAACCTGGAATGACAAGATCAAATTGTTCCCTGATTTTTGAAGTGGAAAATGCCGAATACACAGGGCGGCGGGCCGGGGTTGGATATTGTTCAGTTGTAATGGGTGAGATAGTACAGGAACTTCCTGTCTCTTCTTTAATAGCTACGGCAAACTCATACCAGTTTGTAATCCCTTCATTGCAGTAATGATAAATACCTGGTGTGGGTTCACCTGATATGATTTTTAAAACAGCGTCAGCCAGGTCTGCTGCATAAGTGGGGCTGCCGAACTGGTCATTCACTACACCCAGTTTTTCTTTTTCATTCATCAGCCTGACCATCGTCTTCACGAAATTTTTTCCATAAGCACTATATAACCAGGAAGTTCTTATTATAACTGTTTGTCTGTCTTCCTGCAAAGCCAGCTCTTCTCCCAACCGTTTAGATTCGCCATACAGGTTTACGGGATCCACAGCATCCGACTCACAGTAAGGCACATCTGCTTTACCGTTAAAAACATAGTCAGTGGAAATATGAATAAGGCGGCTGCCGTTTTTTTTACATGCGGCTGCGAGGTTGCCCACTGCGGTAGCATTGATGGAAAAGGCAGCATCTTTATTCTGTTCGGCCAGATCCACAGCCGTGTAGGCTGCGCAATTAATGCAGAAGTCAAAAGGTTGAAGACTGAAAAAACGGTTAACCGCACGTGCATCTTCAACAGTAAGTTCAGCACGATTTGTAAAAGTAAAATTTAAACCAGGAAAGGATGGGGCCAGGGCCCTTAGTTCTGACCCTAGTTGGCCAGCAGCACCGGTTACGAGTATATTTCGCTTATCCACTAACCAGGCTATTAAAAATGAAATTATGCTGTACACCTTCCAGCCCGGGATAATACAGGTCTTTGTCTGAAACAATTGCTTTATCAGCCGGTACCTGCCAGTCGATATTAAGAGAAGGATCATTATACATGATGCCACCCTCGGCTTCTTTATTCCAGAAATTGTCGCACTTATAAAACACTTCTGCCGTTTCACTCAAAACGGAATAACCGTGAGCGAAACCCTGGGGCACCAGCACCTGTTTTTTATTTTCGCCGGACAATTCAAGGCTGTAAGACTGTCCGTATGTCGGAGAACCTTTGCGCAGATCCACTACAACATCCAGGATACTTCCACTTAAAACGCGCACAAGCTTGGTTTGAGAATACGGGTTGAGCTGGTAATGCAATCCGCGAATGACACCGTAGCCTGATTTGGCCTGGTTATCCTGTAAAAAAGGAATCTGGATACCTTCAGACCTGAAAAGCTGTTCATTATAACTTTCAAAAAAATAACCGCGGCTGTCTTCAAATATCCTTGGTTCAAAAATGAGCAGTCCCGGGAAAGAGGTAGGTATAAATGGCATAGTGTGTTATGAATATTGTTGCTTAAAATAACCAATCGTTTCGGCCAGGCCCTCTCCGAATTTCCTGGTAGGCGCATATCCAAGCAGTTCTTGTGCCTGGGAAATATCAGCCAGGGAATTGCGGATATCCCCGGCCCTAGGTTCGCGGTAAATTGCCGGCCAGTCGCTCTTAAGGTAATCCTGGCAGGCTTTATACAGATAATTAACTGAATAATTTTCACCTACAGCTACGTTATAAACTTTGTTAAGCGCGGCAACATTGCCTGTCAACATTCCTTTTATATTTACCTGCACGGCATTATCTACAAAAGTAAAATCCCGGGTTTGCTCTCCATCTCCATTGATGTGAACCGGGGTTTTATTCATGATCCCTTTTACAAATAAAGGTATTACCGCAGCATAAGGCCCATCCGGATCCTGGCGTGGTCCAAAAATATTAAAATACCGAAAGCCCATTATTTTCATTCCATATGCATTGGCAAAGACATTGGCAAATAATTCGTTGGTCCGTTTGCTGATGGCATAAGGCGACAAGGCATTTCCAATCCGTTCCTCTTTTTTAGGCAGGGTTGGTTCATCACCATATACGGAAGATGAAGAGGCATATACCAGTTGTAATACATTCTTATCGTATGCTGCTTTTACCAGGTTTACAAAACCATTGATATTTACTTCACTGAAATACCCAGGTTCCTTTATACTTCGGGGTACAGAACCCAGCGCAGCCTGGTGAGTGACATAATCAATACCATCGCAGGCCTGTAAACAAATTTCCGGGTTGCGGATGTCTCCTTCCAGGAATTCAAACTGGTTGTACTGGCGGAGAATATCCAGGTTTTTCTGGAATCCGTTTACGAGGTTATCAAGCACTCTCACTTTACCTGCCCCGTTCTTTAACAGGTATTCAGCAATATGGCTGCCTATAAAACCCGCACCCCCTGTTACGAGGAAATTTTTATTAGATAGGTCGCCACTATGAAATTGATCATTCATGTAATCTGTTTTTTCAGAACCTAAAGGCTCCAGTATTTCCTGCTTTTTATCCTGCCGTTATATGTTCCTTTAAGATCTGCCACCAGCGCGCCATCATTCGTAATGGAATTGAAATAGGCATCATCATACTCTTTAAAGGCAGCATGCGGCACCGTTATAATAACCGCATCGTAATCTTTTGCCAGCTCCCCTGTTAAAGGGAATCCATATTCATGTTCCAGCTCTTCGCTATCCGCATGGGGGTCAGTTACATCCACCTGCAAGGAATAAGACCGTAATTCTTTTATTACATCGGCTACTTTGGAATTCCGGATATCACTTACATTTTCTTTAAATGTAGCGCCCATCACCAGTACCTTGGATTCCTTTACGTTCCTGCCTTCAGCAATTAAATGTTGCAATACTTTCTTTGCTACATAAGCTGCCATACCATCATTAATGGAACGCCCCGCCAGTATAACCTGGCTTTCATATCCAAGCTGGCGCGATTTATAAGTGAGGTAGTAGGGATCTACTCCTATACAATGCCCGCCCACCAGGCCGGGTTGAAATTTCAGAAAATTCCATTTTGTACCGGCTGCTTCCAATACTTCAAATGTGTTGATGTTCATTTTGTCAAAAATAATTGACAATTCGTTCATCAGGGCGATGTTCAGGTCGCGTTGTGTATTTTCAATAATTTTTGCCGCTTCAGCCACTTTAATAGAAGAGGCTTTATGTACGCCCGCATCTACTACCAATTTATATACCTGTGCAATAGTCTGCAGGCTTTCATCACAGCAGCCGCTTACTACTTTTACAATAGAACGGATCGTATGTTCTTTATCTCCCGGGTTAATCCGTTCAGGAGAGTAGCCGATTTTATAATCTGTACACATCTTCAAACCCGAAAGTTTTTCAATGATCGGCACACAATCTTCTTCAGTACAACCGGGATACACGGTGCTTTCATACACTACGTAATCTCCTTTTTTAATCACTTTGCCCACAGTTTCACTGGCGCGTTTTACCGGTACAAGGTCTGGTATATTATCCTGGTCAACCGGGGTTGGTACTGCTACAATAAAAAAATTGGCGCGGCGAAGTACATTTATGTCACTGGTGAATTCAATGTCACACCCTTCAAAGGCCGAAGCTTCAAGTTCCTGGCTGGGATCCTGGTTGTTACGCATCATCTCCACCCTGGCCTCGTTGATATCGAATCCGATCACTTTCACCTTCCGGGCAAATTCCAGCGCGATGGGCAAACCCACGTAGCCCAGACCTATAATGGCCAGTTCTTTCTTTTTATCTAATAAATCCTGATACATACCTGAAACAGTTATTTTCGTAAAAATTCTTTAGGGAGTTTATTTAATTCTTCTTTGGGCAGACTTTTAAAATATTCATAAGTAATTTTCAATCCTTCTTCCCTGCTCACTTTGGGAGTCCAATCAAGCAATTCCCTGGCTTTGGATATATCCGGTTGCCTTTGCTTTGGATCATCAACAGGCAAAGATTTATATACGATCTTCTGTTTCGTACCCGTTAAACTGATTATCTCCTCTGCGAAATCTTTCAATGAAATCTCATCCGGGTTCCCGACGTTTACCGGGAATGCGTAATCGCTCATTAATAAGCGGTAAATTCCTTCAACCAGGTCGTCCACGTAACAGAAGCTACGGGTCTGGCTGCCGTCTCCAAATACAGTGAGGTCTTCTCCACGTAATGCCTGGCCTATAAAAGCCGGGAGTGCCCTGCCGTCGTTTAACCGCATCCGTGGGCCATAGGTATTGAAAATCCGGATGATCCTGGTTTCTACCTGGTGAAAAGTGTGGTAAGCCATTGTAATTGCTTCCTGGAAACGCTTGGCTTCATCGTATACACCTCTTGGCCCCACCGGGTTTACGTTACCCCAGTAGTTTTCATTTTGCGGATGAACCAGGGGATCTCCATATACTTCACTGGTACTTGCTACCAGGATGCGGGCCTTCTTTGCCAACGCCAATCCCAGGCAATTATGTGTGCCGAGTGAGCCTACCTTAAGTGTCTGGATGGGAATTTTGAGATAATCAATAGGAGAAGCAGGTGAGGCAAAATGCAGTATGTAATCTAAATCACCTACTACATGTATGAACTTTGATACATCATGATGATAGAATTCAAATTCTTTTAATTTAAAAAGATGTTCGATATTTTTAAGGTCACCGGTAATAAGATTATCCATTCCAATAACATGATACCCTTCCTTAATAAACCTGTCGCACAAATGGGAGCCTAAAAAACCGGCTGCCCCCGTAATCAAGATCCTTTTGTTTTTCAAATTATTGTTTTAAGATGATGGTATTAGTTTAACCGGTGGTTTAACTTTTTTTGGCAGTCATTATTTTCTTTCGCCCGATGCTTTCATAGTGAAAGCCTGTATCCTGCATCTGGCCCAGGTCAAACAGGTTACGGCCGTCGAAAATCACTTTATTCTTCATGAGGGTCGCGATCTTTTCAAAATCCGGTGTCCTGAATTCATTCCACTCTGTGGCAATAACCAGGGCGTCGGCATTCTCCAGGGCCTCGTATTGGGTTTCCACAAACGTTATCCGTTCACCCATCACTTCTTTTACATTATTCATGGCTTCGGGATCAAAAGCAGAAACTGTAGCTCCCAGCCTGAGTAATTCATCAATTATATACAAAGCCGGCGCTTCACGTATGTCATCGGTATTAGGCTTGAATGATAATCCCCAGATTGCAAAGTGTTTGCCTTTTAAATTGTCTTTAAAATAAGCATTTATTTTAGGAAGCAGGTGGAGTTTCTGTTTGTCATTAACCTCCATTACTGCATCAAGTATCTTAAACCGGTAATCTGCTTCAGAAGAAGAATGTGATAGAGCCTGCACATCTTTTGGAAAACAACTGCCACCATACCCGATGCCCGGGAATAAAAATCTTTTCCCGATCCGTTCATCACTTCCAATTCCCCGGCGAATCATATCCACGTCAGCACCTACTTTTTCACAAAGTTGGGCAATCTCGTTCATGAAACTGATTTTAACCGCCAGGAATGAATTAGCCGCATACTTGGTAAGCTCGGCCGATTTCTCATCCATAAATATGATAGGGTTGCCCTGCCTGACAAAAGGCGCGTAAAGGTCATTCATAAATTTAATAGCCTTGGCTGAGGTTGTACCAATCACCACCCTGTCGGGTTTCATGAAATCATCTACGGCTACTCCTTCACGTAGAAATTCAGGATTGCTTACCACATC
>JBKJUT010000181.1:0-6622 GCA_046590515.1 Ferruginibacter sp. | reverse complement strand
GCTTTGGTTTCATCCCTGATGGCGATGGCTTTTATATAATCTTCCTGTTCCAGTACTTCTGTCAGCAGGTTGTTTAAATCTTCCAGGCTCATAGAATTAAGATCGTCGGAGCCACCTGTTTCGCTGGTAACAGAAGTAGCACCTTTTACTTTTTTGCCGTCATCTTCCATCAATACACCTGCCTGTTCCAGGATGGTATCATAGGTATAAATAGGGCAGCCAAACCTGACCGCCAGGGCGAGGGCATCTGAAGTGCGTGAATCAATTTCAACAGTATCATTGGAAGAACTGCACACTAATTTGGAATAAAATATACCTTCCTGCAGGTCATTAATTACAATTTCATGTAACTCCACATTGAAAGCCATCATAAAATTTTTCATCAGGTCGTGGGTAAGTGGCCTGCTTGGGCTCATGCGTTCCAGGGCTACTGCAATAGCCTGTGCTTCAAAACCACCGATCACAATTGGTAACCGTCGCAAGCCATTGATTTCGCCCAATACCACCGCGTAAGAATGTGTTTGCGTGATGCTGTGGGATAAAGCCACTATTTCCAGTTCTATTTTTTTCATTCCCTGCTGTTGTTGTAAAATACAAATATAAAAATAAAGGCCTTTCAAAGTTTAATGAAAGGCCTAAATAGGCTAGTTATTTTGAATGGTTATTCAACTCCCTTTAATTTCTTTACTGCTGATATTATTTTAGGCATCACTTCAAAAAGGTCTCCCACTATTCCATAGTCTGCCGCTTTAAAAAATGGAGCTTCCGGATCTTTATTTATTACTACGATCGTTTTGCTGCGGTTTACACCAGCCAGGTGTTGAATAGCGCCGGAAATACCTATTGCGAAATACAGATCAGGTGCAATGGCCAGACCGGTCTGGCCAACGTGTTCGTGGTGTGGTCTCCAGTCGATATCAGCTACAGGACGGCTGCAGGCTGTGGCTGCGCCCAGTAAACCGGCCAGTTCTGTTACATAATTCCAGTTTTCAGGACCTTTTAAACCACGGCCCCCACTGATTACAATATTAGCTTCGCTTAATGGTATTTCACCCACTACTTTATTCACACTTACAACCTCTACTTTTGGCTTATCAAGTTGAGGGGTAAACGCCACAACTTCTGCCGTGCCACCAGATAGTGTGAAACTATACGAGTTAGGATTTAATGCAATAATCTTTTTTGCAGAAGTAACAGACACATTCGCAAAAGCCTTGCCGCTGAAAACTGTTTTTCTAACTATGAAGCCATTAGTTGTTTCAGGCAGGGAGATAGCACCTGCAACCAGGCCTGCCTTTAACCTTACACTAAGGCGTGGGGCTATGGCTTTTCCATTTGTGTTATTGGAAAATACGATCACGTCCGCTGCAATTGAGTCGGCCAGCTCGCCTATTACTTTGGTATATACCTGGGAATCCATATTATCCAGCGCTGAATCAACCGCGTTATGCACCTTGGTAATTCCATATTGGCCTAGTTTAGTGAGATCCTCTGAGGTTTTGCCCAGAATCACCGCTTCGGCAGTGGTTTGCAGCATTGCTGCAAGCTTGGAACCGTAGGCTGCTGCTTCATAAGCAGACTTTTTTATAATACCTTCTGATTGATCTATAAAAATGAGTACACTCATAATCCTGGTTACTTTTTTGTTTGTGTGAACAGTTTACAATGGCTGGTTTATCAAATTACTTTTGCTTCTTCATGTAACAGGCGAATCAGTTCTTCAGGCTGGTCAGGAGAAACGAGTTTCACTCCGGCTTTAGCCGGCGGCAGGTCAAATGAAGCGATGGCAGTAAGACTGTCTGCCTCTACAGGTTCCACTACCTTCAAAGGTTTAGTACGCGCGCCCATAATACCTTTCATATTCGGTATTCGTTGTGCTGCCATTCCCTTCTGGCAACTGATCACAACCGGCACACTCACCTTGTTGGTTTCTTCTCCACCTTCTATTTCCCTTATTGTAATTATACTGCCATCCTTTATATCGAGTTTAATGGCATGAGAAATAAATGGCAGGTCTAATATTTCTGCAACCATTCCGCCTATTGAAGAACCGTTGTAATCAATCGTTTCTTTACCAGTCAGCACCAGGTCATAACCTTCCCCGGCAATCTTTGCAATCTGGGAAGCAATAAAATAACTGTCGGTGTTGGTAGAGTTAACCCGGATTGCTTCATCTCCTCCAAGGGCAAGGGCTTTACGGATGATGGGATCACTGTCGGCGCTGCCCACATTTACAAGGTGTAATACTGTGGCTGGATCAGCTTCTTTTATTTCGATTGCCCGCACCAGCGCATACCATTCGTCATAAGGGTTGATGATCCATTGTACACCCTCAGTTGCAAATTTCGTATTGTTATCTGCGAAGGCTATTTTTGCAGTGGTGTCAGGAGTTTTACTGATGCAAACTAATATCTTCATGTATTGGGTTTTATTCCTGTGTGACAAAAAATGTTTTAGTTGTTTATGCAACTAAATGCAAATATAAGGGCAAATATACTTTTAAAAAATTGTACTAAAAAGTTGAAAGATGGACAGGATAGAAAAGCTGAAAGAATTTCTAAAAGTTAATGAAACTGACAGTTTTCTTCAACACGCACTGGCTTTGGAATATATAAAAGTTGGGAAATATGTGGAAGCCCGCGGTTTATTTGAATCCATATTAGATAGGGAACCGGGCTATGTAGGCTCATATTATCACCTGGGAAAGTTGCTCGAAAGCCTGGGCGAGCCGCAAAATGCGATGAGGATTTATGAAACCGGGATGGCGGAATGTAAAAAAGCCGGTGACCGGCATGCCTATAATGAATTGCAGGGCGCCCTGGAAGAAATTGAACTTTAAGACAATGCACCTGAAAAACCAGCTTACGATACAGCAACGCTTTATTGAATACTGCCGGAAGGAAAAACTCATTTTGGCTAAAGACCGGCTATTGGTAGCTGTTAGTGGGGGATTGGATTCGGTTGTTTTGGCAGAACTATGCCGGCAATCAGGATTTGATTTCAGTATTGCACACTGCAACTTTCAACTAAGGGGTGATGATAGTTTGGCTGATGCGGCTTTTGTAAATCAACTGGCACAAAAGTATAAGGTGCCATATTTCGAAAAGACTTTTGAAACCCAGGCCTACGCTGCCTCCTGTAAAATATCAATTCAGGAAGCAGCCCGCGAACTGCGGTATGAATGGTTTGAAACCTTAACAGACCCCCGTACTGGTGGCTTGTTTGATAAAATACTTACAGCGCATCATGCGGATGACAATATGGAAACTATTGTCATGAATTTTTTTAAGGGTTCGGGCATCAATGGGCTTAAAGGTATTTTACCATTACGTGACAGGATTGCCAGGCCATTACTTTTCGCAAGGAAAGAGGAACTGGCGGCATTTATGACCGCTCACCAACTGACCTGGCGGGAAGACGTATCAAACAGTTCTGATAAATATACCCGCAATTATTTCCGGAACTCGCTGTTACCTGCCATTGAAAAAGTTTACCCGGAAGTCAAACACAACTTGCTGGCTAATGCCGCCAGGTTCCGCGACCTCCATGAACTATATAATGATGCCACCAGTGCCCGGCTGAATAAAATGGTGAAGAAGGAAGGTGACAGCCAGAGGATGCCGGTGCTTTTGCTTTTGCAGCAACCTGCCTTGAATACACTTTTGTATGAATGGATTCATCCATATGGATTTACATCAGCCCAGGTAGATGAAGCTAAAAAATTACTGGAGAGCGAATCAGGGAAATTCACCCGTTCGGCTACTCACACGTTGTTGCGTAACCGTAAGTGGCTACTGTTGTTTAAAACAGATGGTGCAGAGAATCACCAATACCTGGCAGAAGAAACTACAGATGAATTACCGGTAAGCGGAGGGATATTTACTTTCACAACAAAGAAACCGGTTATTTCACATAATTTATTTGAAGCAGGAATAGACCTGTCGCAGATCCAGTTTCCTTTATTGATAAGAAGATGGAAGAAAGGAGATTATTTTTATCCCCTGGGTATGAAGAAGAAAAAAAAACTAAGCAGGTTTTTTATAGATCAGAAACTTTCAATGAAAGAAAAAGAGCAGGTATGGGTCATAGAAAGTAATAAAAAGATAGCCTGGATCGCGGGTTTACGCCTGGACGACCGCTTCAGAATAACGCCAGCTACTACACGATCATTGCATATAAATTGGATTCCGTCCAAGTAAACTTGGATGAATCAATTCCTGGATCACCTGCTGCATAAGGTCTGGGTTAATGGCCATAATCAGCGCCAGGGTGAATACAAGCCCGAAGAGGCTGCCCCAAAGGTGGGCATCATGGTTTATATTATCATTTGCTTTTTTGCCCATGTTTATACAGTACATGATAAATAAAACGGCATAAACCAAAAATGATATGCCAAATGCACCATAAAGCCAGATCTTATTCCAGGGGCCGAATACAATGGAAGCAAATACTACAGCACTTACGGCGCCGGAGGCTCCTAATGAGTGATAACCCGGGTTTTCCTGGTGTTTAATATAACTTGGAATGTCAGAAACCAGGAGGGCTGCAAAATACATAACAACATATGATACCGTTCCTCCCAAACCATAACGGGAGAAATAAAACTCAATCGCATTACCAAAAAAATAGAGCGTAAACATATTGAAAAAAAGGTGGATGAAATCAGCATGTAAAAAGCCGGAAGTGATCATCCGGTAATATTGATGTTTCCTTTTCACGAGGTATGGGCTCATTATTGTCCTGTTCAGAAAGGAAGGTTGGTAAAAGCCGATCAGCGAAAAGATGACATTTGCTGCAATGAGAGATAATGTAACAGGATACTGGAAAAAATTCATAAATACGTTTTCGTAAAATTAGGAAAATAGGAGTTCTTCGTTGGAAACATTTGTTAATGAAATCATTACGGGTAACTTTATTTGAGCTTGGTATAATTTTTGAAAATTAATTACTCTAAATCTTATCACATGCGTTTTATAGCAATACTATCCATCCTTGTTTCTACTTTAATATTCACCAGTTGTGAAACACTTAAGCAAACTTCTAATACAACCGGCGCAGTGTTTTCCCTGAACGGGCAATGGGAATTGGTTTCTAACAGTCCTGAAAATACTCTTATAGGCAGCCGTATTACAGTAGCCCCGTTTGTGTCGGAAGCCCGGTTCACAACCTTAGTAAATAACAGCCAGTGCTACCGCGAAAATGATATTAAGTGGAAAAACATAGCCTCTAATAGTAACGGAGGATTTCTATTGAATAACCTGTTGAGCAACTGTAACGGTACTTCGCTGAATTACCAGCCTGCCACCCTCACCGTTATAAATACAAACGAAATTCAATTAGCTGGCAGGAATGTGGGCGGAATGGATAACACCCAAACCTGGCGCCGGATAGCCAAATAATTAAAGGTGGTGGTATTTTTCATTTCGCAGAATAGTACATGCTCTGTATACCTGTTCAGACAGAATAAGTCTTACTAGTTGATGTGGGAATACCAGGGATGACAGGCTCCAGCAAAACTGGGCTCGTTTTACTACCTGTTCATCCACCCCAAATGCGCCTCCTACCAGGAATACCACATTACGCGCGCTTTCATTGGCGCGTTTTTGTATAAAATCAGACAAACCAACACTGTCTAACATTTTTCCGTGTTCATCAAGCAAAACCAGGTAGTCCTCCTTTGTCAGTTGTGCCAATATGAGCGCTCCTTCTTTCTTTTTGAATTCAGGCTCACTCATGGCTGCTGAAGCTTTGGGTGGTGGTATTATCAACCATTGAACAGTGAAATAATTAGAGATACGCCTGGTGAACATCTCTATTCCTTCCTTCACAAAACTCTCATGGGGTTTACCAATACTCCAGAATTGTATTTTCATAAAAGTGACTTGGTGTAAATTTATGGCATAAAAAAAGGCCCACCCATAGGTGAGCCCTTGTTTATAAATAATTATTTTATTGAAACTTACCTGCAAAGGAACCGTTTGAAAGTACCATAGTGCTGGTGCCTGCGCCGGCCTCCTTAACTGTTGCATTAAATGTGCCTTCTATTTCTGTACTGGTTAACTTGGTAATTGTTAATGTGCCGGCATTAGAATTATAAGTTGTTCCTGCAGTCGTTCCCGCATTGCTGCTTAAAGTAACATGAGCGATACGCGTCTCCGAAGTGGGCACTGATAAATCAGATACCAGGTTCCCCTGTGCAGTAGTGGAGGCTACCGGCACCTGGATAGAGACATTCGCAGTGCGGGTGTCGATATTGTTGGTACTGGTAAATTCAATAGCAGTAAGGGAAATGTACCTGTATGTTCCACTAATGGTGGAAGATGCCGCCGTCTGGGTAGTGTTCCTTATTTTAAAAGCTGCATTGGTAACAAAATTGGCGTTACTGGTAAAATAAATCCCAGACCGTCCTGCTGTTAGGCTGGAAGAAGTGTTGGCAGAAGCATCAACAGTTGGCTCATCTTTTTTGCATGAGGTGAAAATGGTGCCCAGGGCAATCGCAGTTGCCGCGAAAAAATGAATTGTTTTCATTTGTTTATGTTTTAGAGGTTAAATATGGCCTTAATTAAACAAGAATGAAGCCAACAGCATTGTTGCTGAATATTTTGTCAGAATTGTTATAAAA
>JBKJUT010000010.1:0-10246 GCA_046590515.1 Ferruginibacter sp. | reverse complement strand
CTCAGTTCTTCAAATAACGGAGGCTTTGCGTGAATAGGACGGCCATTTTCTTTATTTACCTGTGTCACACCATCAATGGCATCACCAGTAACATTAAACAAACGACCTTTGATACCTTCACCTACAGGCATAGCTATCTGCTTTCCTGTATCACGCACTTCTGTACCACGCACCAATCCTTCGGTTCCATCCATGGCGATAGTTCTTACACTGTCTTCTCCAAGATGTTGCTGCACTTCCAATACCAGCTTGTCTCCATTATCCCTGGTTAGTTCGAGAGCATTTAAGATATCCGGAAGTTTAGTACCGCTGTTGAACTGTACGTCGATTACAGCGCCGATGATTGATTTTATTTTACCCGTGTTGGCCATAAAAAATATTTAATTGAATAGCATTTTTATTTCGAGCCGCAAAGGTAAGGGTTGACGTTTGGAATTAAAAATTCCGGGTAAAGGTTTTTTGCAGGTTATGAACAGGGAGTTTAATCGGAAAACTCACTCTAATACTATGTATATCAATACATAACAGGAGTTCACTGATTTTATTTTTTACTTTATCAGAATCCGATGGCCAGTCGCACCCGGGCCCAGGTATTCAACTCCGGCAGGGGGAAATCAGCATTCTCTTCGGTTTTTTGCCAGATTGAGAAATATTCAAGTCCATTTTTAACTGCTGCATGTTCCATTACCAGGCGGGCATTTATGCCTAATTCAACAAAAACAGCCTGCAGGAATTCTTTAAAAGACAGGGAGGTCCAGACATGCGCATGCTCCCGGCGGTTACGAACGGTATTGATTGCTTTATCGAAATCTTCTTTACCTAATGAAAGCATTTCCGGGTGTACACCCCGTATAAAATCTTCATAATGCGCATCGGTTACTTCGGTCACACCTTGCCGGTATTCAGCCAGTAAATGCGGGAAAGGAGTGATCTCCCGTTTTTTATCGAATGTATAATCTTTATCAGGTGCGGCAATCAGTACAAGGCCACCCGGCTTAACCACGCGGAACAATTCTTCCACCACTTTAACAGGATTGGCTACATGTTCAATCACATGGCTCAGGATGATAAAGTCAAATTTATTTGCCGGGAAAATGGATAAGCCTTGTGTATCCAGGTTGCAGATATGTGTAACCTCTACCAGTTTATGATGTTTGATTTCAGGGAAGAGACTAATTGCCTGTTCTTTGGAAATAGCATCGCAATATTCCACATGGCAGCGGGCGGGCAGCTGGGCTTTTTCATGCAAAGCCCCGATTTCCAAACCCGAACCTGACAACAATCGGTAACCGATTTTCCTGTGTCGTAAATTCATAACCTGTATTTTGGCACAAATCTATTGAATGTAAATATAAATAGACCACAAGTGCTACCTTCAATGTATATCAATAATTTCACCGGTATGTCTATAAAATTCCTGTTTATCCTGGTTGTGTCATGCGTATTTGCGGGGTGTTCAAATACACGGTTTAAAAAAGACCAAGCTGCCTTTGAGGCTTCAGCTACCATACAATCATTTAAATCAGTGGAAGACATGAATGATTCCTATTTTGATATACGGGAAAATAATTTTTTCGAATTTTATAAGCTGTTATACGACAGCGTGAAAAATACACGGATGCCCGGCAGGTATAGTCTAAATGGTGATACGATGCTGTTGCAATTTTATAACAGGAAAGGAACAGAGTTATTAGGCAGCAAAGCCCTGGTCAGTAAAAATAAGAAAGAGATCGTTTTTTTTGACCATTACCCGGGCATGAAAAAAAGACTGGTTATTAATTAGCCCAACGTTTTTTGTAAAACAGGTTTACGGTTGGCAATATATACGCCCACCAGGATGATTCCCAGGCTTAACATCTGCAAGCCGCCAATATGTTCTCCGTATATAATACCCCAGAAGTTCGCCACCAGGGGAATTCCATAAGTAACCATAGAGGAAAAGACCGCACCTGCTCTTTTTATAAGAATATAGAAAAGGATGGAAGCTATCGCTGTTCCAAAAACGCCAAGAATGGCTGAAAAACCCAGGGATACCAGTATGGGCGAAGCAGACAGGTCAAGGTCAAAAAAACCGGTCAGGTATAATACAAGTAAAGCCGGCAAAGTATTAAGTGTTAATGCTGCGGCTACTGCCTTCACAGAGGGAATATCTTTCAGATGCTTTTGTACCAGGTGCACATTGATCCCATACATCAGTGTGGCCAATACTATGTACATCACGTAAAGCAGGTTACTTTTTTCTCCAAAGTGTGGTTGGCTTAAAAAGAGGAGTACGCTTCCACTGAAAGCCACTAAAATTCCGATAACCTTTGCAGTAGTGGTGCGGTTATTAAAAAAAAGTGCGCCTACTATGATTACAAATATGGGGGTCAGCGCATTCAGCGTACCAGCCAATGAACTATCAATCTCTTCTTCTGCCATACAAAATAGAAACGCAGGCAGGAGACTTCCCAGTACACCCGACATAAATACAATGAACAGTTTATTTCGGGGGATCTCCCGGAAGGCACGGTACGCAAGGGGTAAAAGAACCAGCCCGGAAGAAATGATTCTTACAGAAGCAACCTGGTAGGCATTTAGAGCAATCAGCCCTTCTTTCATTAATATAAAACTGCTCCCCCAGATAAAGGAAAGCGACACAAAAAGAAACCAGTTTAGAAATTTATTGTTCAAAGTTTTAATCCTCGGTATATTTTCTTATTTTTCCGTAGCCGTGCAAAGTTGCGTTATTCTTTGTTACCGCAGTTACCTTATCACAGCCTCACCGTTTAGAATGCAACATTATGGGAATAATAAAGGAATTTAAACAGTTTGCCCTGAAAGGTTCTATCGTAGACCTGGCAATTGCAGTTATCATCGGTGCCGCATTTGGCGCAATCATTTCATCACTGGTAGAAGATGTAATTACTCCCTTATTATTAAATCCTGCACTAAAAGCCGCGGGTGCTGAAAACATAGACAAACTGACCTGGAACAGTGTTAAATACGGAAAATTTTTATCGGCAGTCATTAAATTTATTATAATCGCCCTGGTACTTTTTGGAATAATTAAATCATTAAACCGGTTTGAAAAAAAGAAAGAAGAAGTTGCGGCAGGGCCTTCATCTACCGATCAATTATTGCAACAGATACTTGAAGAATTAAAAAAACGCCCCTAGTATCACCAATCGGTCTTCTCTTATCCACATTTTCTAAATTGAATCCCCACCCGGATTTTAAGACAACTGAACTGATTACTTTTGTTGTAAGTACAGTATTATGGCCTCTTCCAAAACATACCAGATAAAACTCGACCAGTTTGAAGGTCCTTTTGACCTGCTTCTTTTTTTTATAGAAAGAGATGAACTCGATATATACAATATCCCGATTACCCGGATCACCAATGATTTCCTGGATCATATACACCAGACAGAGAAATTAAACATTGAGCTCAGCAGTGAATTCATCCTGTTTATCAGCACGCTGATGCGGATCAAGGCAAAAATGTTGCTGCCTCGTAAAGAACTTGATGCCGCAGGAAACGAGATAGATCCCCGCCAGGAATTGATTGATAAAATTCTTGAATACAAAAGATTTAAAGAAGCATCTACAAAAATGGCCGAAATGGAGGCCGAAAGAATGTTGATGATGAAACGTGGTAACCTCCAGAAAGAACTTTCTCTCATAGGCGAAGAGGCCGGCGAAGGAACTGAGATACAAACTATTTCCCTTTTCAAACTCATGAAGGCCTTTGAAAAAGTAGCCCAGCGCCTGCATGAAAAAAATCACCGCCCGGTCCATACAGTAGTACAGTATAATTATACTATGGAAGGTATCCGGGAATATATGCTGGAATTAAGTCAACGGGAGAAATCGCTTTCGTTTACAAAAATCTTCGAAGTGGCTGAAGACAGGATACACGCTATTTTTCTTTTCTTAAACCTGCTGGAACTGGTTCAGCAAAAATATCTCACCATTCTCATAGGTGAAGGAATGAATAATTTTATCCTAGAATATAATGAGCACCGCGAAGAAGAATTGCATATCCCTTTAACTGCTGACGACTTCTCCCACCTGAATTAACCAGGACAAAAACCTGCCTGTTGTACATTGGTACGATTTTTGATGTTTAAACATTGAAAAAGAAATTTATGAAAACAATCCTGTACAAAGCAGCAGACCGTGGTGGCGCGGATCATGGCTGGTTAAAAGCAAAACATTATTTCAGTTTCGGTGGTTACCAGGACCCCGCCAAAGTTCGTTTTGGCCTGTTGCGTGTGTTGAATGACGACTTTATCGCTGGTGGCGGCGCATTTCCGACCCATCCGCATGATAATATGGAAATCGTTACTATCCCTTTTACGGGTGCACTTCAACATAAAGACAGCACCGGAGGGGCCGGAATTATCCAGGCAGGTGATGTGCAGATAATGAGTGCAGGTAAGGGAGTAGAACATTCCGAAGCTAATAATTCAGCTACTGACCCGGTAACATTATTCCAGGTATGGCTGTTCCCGAAAGAACATAATATAGAGCCAAGGTATGATCAAAGAAATTTTGGTGAAATCCCTGTCAATGACTGGCAGGTTATTGTTTCTCCATTAAAGCAAGATGACGCATTATGGATTAACCAGGATGCCCGTTTTTCCCTGGCAAGTATAAATAAAGACCAATCCCTTATTTACAAAAATGCGTTTCCCGGAAATGGTATGTTCCTGGTGGTGATAGAAGGAAAAGTAAATGTAGGTACGGATGAATTATACAAAAGAGATGCAATAGGAATATCCGGCAGCGAACAGATAACGATCAAAGCCTCAGAAAACAGCCGGTTACTATTGATAGAAGTGCCTATGAATTAAATGAATATTTTCATCTGGATTTGGTTTTTTACTGGATCCCTGATAGCCGGATTAATTAAATAAAAAAGGTTCCTTGCGGAACTTTAATATTTTACAGGATGATCCGTAAGGTGGTTTAAATTTGAACAGGCACTTTTTCTAATAATATATCTCTTACTGCCTGCATGATGTGGTTGGAATCAATACCCACTTCTGCATATAATTCTTTGAGCGAACCATGTTCAATGATACTATCTGGTATTCCCATCATCTTTACTTCAGCGTGATATCCGTTTTCATTCATGAACTCAAGAACCGCACTTCCAAATCCACCGACAACCGTGCCGTCTTCAATAGTAATCACCTTTGAATAACGTGCGAATACTTCATGAAGCATCTCTTCATCGAGTGGCTTCACAAACCGCATGTCGTAATGTGCAGGTTGAATACCTTCTGACTTCAGGTCACGGATAGCATTGGCCGCAAAGTTTCCCGGGTGACCAATGGTAAGAATAGCCACATCTTTTCCCTCTTTTAGTTTTCGCCCGGTTCCTATGGTAATTTCCTTAAAGGGGGTTCTCCATTCAGGCATCACGCCTTCTCCCCGCGGGTAACGGATTACAAAAGGATGAACCGTAGAATTAAGTTGCGCCGTATACATAAGATTCCGTAACTCTGACTCATTCATGGGGGCACTAACAATCATATTTGGTATGCAACGCATGTAGGCGATATCGTAAGCTCCATGGTGGGTAGGACCATCTTCACCAACTAACCCTGCCCTGTCGAGGCAAAAAATCACCGGCAGTTTTTGTATAGCTACATCATGTATCACCATATCATAAGCCCGTTGCATAAAAGAGGAATAAATGTTGCAGAAAACCCTCATTCCCTGGGTAGCCATACCGGCACTGAGCGTAACAGCGTGCTGTTCGCATATACCTACATCAAAAGCCCTCTCCGGCATTTTTTCCATCATGTATTTGAGAGAGCAACCGCTGGGCATAGCAGGAGTGATACCAATTATTTTCTCATTTTTCTCTGCCAGTTCTATAATGGTATGTCCAAATACATCCTGGTATTTGGGAGGTTGTGGAATATCATATACCTTTTTAAAAATCTCCCCGGTAACCTTATCAAACAGGCCCGGTGCATGCCATTTTGTTTGATCTTTTTCTGCCAGGCCATAACCTTTACCCTTAACAGTTTTTATATGGAGTATTTTTGGTCCGGCAATGTCCTTTAAATCCGACAGTGTATCTACTAACTTGGTTATATTATGCCCGTCTATTGGCCCGAAATAACGCAACTGCAAAGCTTCAAACAGGTTGGAACTTTTGCTGACCATTCCTTTAAGGCTGGCTTCCAGTTTGCTGGCCATATCGCGGCTGAAATGTTTGCCCACAGGAAGTTTGCCCAGGGCTTTCCAGACATTATCCCGCAAATCATTATATGTGTGCGAGGTAGTGATATCAGTAAGGTATTCCTTTAAAGCACCCACGTTAGGATCGATGCTCATATTGTTATCATTCAGGATTATCAGCACATTACTTTTTTCAATACCGGCATGGTTCATTGCTTCAAATGCCAGCCCGGCAGTAAGTGCACCATCTCCAATGATAGCTACATGCTGCCTGTCCGTTTCTCCTTTATATTGAGAAGCCATAGCCATTCCCAGGGCTGCAGAAATAGAGGTAGATGAATGACCTACACCGAAAGTATCATATTCACTTTCCGTTCTTTTGGGAAAACCGCTCAGGCCATGGTATTTCCGGTTTGTAATAAAATTGTCGCGGCGGCCGGTTAATATTTTGTGGCCATAAGCCTGGTGACCTACATCCCATACCAGTTGGTCGTAAGGAGTATTAAAAACATAATGCAGCGCCACGCTTAATTCAACCACACCCAGGCTGGCGCCAAAGTGACCCCCATATACACTTACCACATCTACGATGTATTGGCGCAATTCATCACATACTTCCGGCAACTGGTCTTTCCCCAGTTTTTTCAGATCGTCTGGTGAGTCAATTTTGCCTAGAAGTGTCCCCGGTTTAATTTCCATGATTTTTATTTCTGGTAGAATGAGTGCAAAAATACTATTTATAGGAGTATACACACTCATAAACACAATTTGACCCCAAAGGTTAGAAAAGCCCTGATAAGAATACGGCGAATTATTGAAATTAGATTGTTAAAAAGGTAACAACATAGCCGGATCCGGCGAGTTATCCAGGAATTGAAGCGCTTCGCTGGGTTTACAAACCCCGGGATAATCTCCCACCAGGCCACCCATATCCATTATTACCTGGAAATGAAGGTGTGGAGGCCAGTGACCGTTTTCTATGGGAATTCCGAAGTGAGCAAATACTTCACCTTGCGCAATTACTTTACCAGTATACAAACCGTCGAGATCCCGCAAAGCAAGGTGTCCATACAGAATAAAAAAAACAAGATCCGCAACCTGGTGTTCCAGAATTATAGTGGCTCCATAGTCACCGAAATTATCATTGAACCTGAAACTATGTACTTTCCCGTTTAAGGGTGCATGAACAGGTGTTCCGGCCTCTCCCCAGATATCCATTCCGAGATGAAGGGAACGTGGCTCTTCCAGCACTCCAAAAAGCTCACTTCGCCGGTACATATCTCTTTCTTCCCGGTATCCTCCAATTAAAAAAGCAGCATTGGTGTCAGCATGTTGTTGCTTGATAAATTGAGTAAATAAACCGAAATCATTATAAATGGCGGGGGTAAAGGCAGAGTTGGATTTTGAAAGATCAAGTTTCGATATTACAGCATTTTCAGGAAATACAATTACAGGATGAATTTTTGATTGCTTTAAAATCTCTGTGATTTTTTTTGTTGCAGACATTAATTATTATTTTTTGGAAATGAGATTATATAACTACGTTAATCATCTTTCCTTTTACAAAAATTAATTTTTTTGGTGCGGCACCTGCCAGCCACTTTTGTACCACCTCGTTTGCCAATACCAGTTCTTCTACTGCGGCCTGGCTGGCATCTAAGGAAAGGACCAGGTTAGTTCTCAGTTTACCATTAATTGAAACCGGATAATCTTTTACACTTTCTACCAGGTAACTTTCATCAAAAGCAGGGAAGTCCGCATCGAGTATACTGCCCGCATTTCCAAGCTGGAGCCACAATTCCTCTGCAATATGCGGGGCATAAGGTACCAGCAGGATCAACAGTTTTTCCAGCACTTCTTTTTTATGACAGTTCAGATCAGTCAATTCATTCACAGCCACCATAAACGCACTAACGGCAGTATTAAAAGAAAAATGTTCCGTGTCGTGCCCAATTTTTTTAATTGTCTTATGCAATACTTTCCATTCAACCGGGTTGGCTTTTTCTTCATTCCATATACTTTTCACCTCATCATTAAATAACCGCCATAATTTCCTGAGAAACCGGTGCACACCTTCGATCCCTTTGGTGTCCCAGGGTTTGCTTTGTTCTACAGGTCCCAGGAACATTTCATACATCCTGAAAGTATCCGCGCCATAACGGTCCACAATATCATCAGGGTTGTCTACATTGAATTTAGATTTGGACATCTTTTCAGATTCCTCTTTTAAAAAGATGTATTCTCCTTCACCGTCATTTTTCCATTTTATCGGGTAGGGTAATTCCTGGCCACTATCTGCCAGTTTCTGGGGACTAAGTTTGCCTGAGGCATCTACAAACTGGTGACCATATTTAAACCTTAAAACTGCTCCTTCTTTTCCTTTTAAATGTGATACGATACTTTTTCCGTCTTCTTCAATACAGAAAAAATAAGACTTGCCGGTAATCATACCCTGATTCACCAGTTTTTTAAATGGTTCTTCAAAACCAATCAACCCCAGGTCGAACAGCACTTTAGTCCACATACGGCTATATAATAAATGCCCCACTGCATGTTCTGTACCACCTATGTACACGTCTACCTGGCCCCAGTAATCGCTGATGGCACGGTCGCAAAACAGGTCATTATTATGTGGATCCATGTATCTTAAAAAATACCATGACGATCCTGCATAACCAGGCATGGTAGAGGTTTCACGTTCACCACCGCCGGGCATCTGCACCCATTCTTTTTCGTTAGCAAGTGGCCCTTCCCCGTCTGGTCCCGGGCCATATTTTTTAATGTACGGCAATTCCAAAGGCAGTTCAGTTTCACTTAAAGGACGGGCAATTCCGTCTTCCCAGGTAACAGGGAAGGGTTCGCCCCAATAACGTTGACGGCTAAACCCTGCATCGCGCATGCGAAAATTAATTTTACGTTTGCCAATACCCAACTCTTCGAGCCGCTGGATAGCTACTTCAATGGCGTCCTGCATTAATAATCCATCCAAGAATCCCGAATTATGCAAAATGGCATTCTTGGTAGGATTGGCTTCCTCACCATTATATTGATCTCCAATTATATTTGTAATGGGCAGGCTAAAATGTCGTGCGAAAAGAAAATCGCGCTGGTCACCACAAGGTACTGCCATGATAGCACCTGTACCATAACCCGCCAACACATATTCTGCAATCCATACCGGCACCCTATTACCACTAAAAGGATTGATAGCAAAAGCCCCGGTAAAACAACCACTCACCTGCTTTACTTCCGACATCCGTTCCCTGTCGCTGCGGCTTTTGACATAAGCCAGGTATTCGTCTATTGCTCCCTGTTGCCCAGGCGTGGTAATCGATGTCACCAGTTCATGTTCAGGAGCCAGCACGAGAAAGTCGGCGCCGAACAATGTATCCGGGCGGGTGGTGTAAACTGTAATTTTATCAGCGGAACCTTCGATAATAAAATCCAATTCTGCACCTTCGCTTTTGCCTATCCAGTTGCGCTGCATTTCCTTCATAGAGTCGCTGAAGTCAACAGTATCCAGGCCTTGTAACAGCCGATCCGCATAGTCCGTGATCCGCATATACCATTGCCGCATTTTTTTCTTTTCCACGGGGTGGCCACCTCTTTCACTCAATCCGTTAATCACCTCGTCGTTGGCTAAAACTGTACCCAATGCTTCACACCAGTTGACTTCCCCATAACTTGAAAAAGCCAGGCGGTAGTCCATTAATATCTCCTGCTTCCGGGTTTCAGTAAAATTTTCCCACTCATCCGCAGTAAAGCTACCGGTGTGGGGTAAATGATGCAGCCCGGAAGTACCTGCCGCTTCAAAATGACTGACAAGGGTTTCTACAGGTTCTGCTTTCGAAACTTCATGATTAAACCAACTATGGAATAATTTGAGGAAGATCCATTGGGTCCATTTATAATAAGCCGGGTCACTGGTCCGAACCTCCCGGCTCCAATCGTAACAGAAACCAATTTTATCTAACTGCCTTTTAAAAGTAATTATATTTTGTGCTGTAGTGTCGGAAGGGTGTTGGCCTGTTTCCAACGCATATTGCTCTGCCGGTAAACCAAAACT
>JBKJUT010000157.1:0-8167 GCA_046590515.1 Ferruginibacter sp. | reverse complement strand
AAGATTTCACTGTGGATGGATTTAATGGCCTGGGCAGGCAACAACCGGTACTGGCATTTTGCGGCACCATTTTCCTTTTATCACTTACAGGTATCCCGCTTACTGCAGGCTTCCAGAGTAAATTTTACATGCTTGTAGCTGCAGTGGAAAACAATAATAGTTTTTGGATCGTAATCGTGGCTGTATTGTTCGCTGCAATAAGTGCCTATTATTATTTCAGGGTAATACAGGCAATGTATTTTAAACCGGTACCTGACTCTCCGCAACTCACCTGGGATGTGAACCCGTCATTTAAATTTCTCCTGGGTTTCACCGCGGCACTTATTATCCTCCTGGGTATTTATCCTGAACTCCTCATTGGCTGGCTTTACCATTGATCACGTAATTAGGTTTTGATAACCGGGGTAATGTAACTTCAGGTTTAATTACTTAGGATGACCTACAAAGATTCATTGGTTTTAAGTTGGGCAAACATAAAAGGTAACAGGCTGCGAACAGCACTTACTGTGGTGATTATTGCGCTTGGCATATTTGCCCTTATACTAATTATCACCGCTATTAAAGCCGCAAGCCTTAGTCTTACAGAAAGTTTTTCTACCATGGGTGCAAATGCTTTCAGCATAAGACATAAAGACCGGGGAATACATTTTGGTGGAAACCGCGACAAAGGTGCCGTAAGCAAGACTTCTAAAAAAGAAAAGAAATCCCGTATGGGAATCCAGATAAGCTATGATGAGGCCCGTACGTTTAAGAACCGTTATAGTTTCCCGGGCGCCAAGGTAGGATTGGGTGTACGTGGCAAAGGCAATATTGTTGTAAATACCCAAAACCGGAAAACGAATCCTGATGTAAATGTGTATGGGGGGGATGAAAATTACCTGGTTTTAAACGGGTATAAAATGCAATACGGGCGAAATTTTACAGCCAGTGAGGTGGAAACGGGCAGCAATGTTTGTTTCATAGGAAGCGGGGTGGCTGCAAAACTATTTCCTGAAAACGTCGCCAGGGCCATTGATGCTGTAATACGTGTAGATCATATTCCTTACCGGGTTATCGGGGTGCTGGAAGAAAAAAATTCAAGTGCTTTCTTTAATACCAGCCGCATTATAATCACATCATACAATAATATCCGACGCGTATCTAGCCAGAAACTGGCTTATACCATAGCTGTGATGGTAAACGACCTGAAGGTACTGGAACTGGCCGCAGGAGAGGCCCGTGGTACATTCAGGCCTATAAGGAAGTTGCAGGTTAAAGAAGAGGATAATTTTTTCATTGACAAAAGCGATAGTATAGCCGAAGCCCTTTTGTCTAATCTTGGCTTCCTGGAGAAAGGCACTATTGGTATTGCATTTATTACACTCATCGGGGCTGCCATTGGCCTCATGAACATAATGCTGGTAGCAGTAAATGAACGGACTAAAGAGATCGGTCTGGTAAAAGCTCTTGGTGGAACCAGTAAAGATATACGCACCCAGTTCCTCTTTGAATCTGTATTGATCAGCCTGATGGGCGCCCTCGTGGGTATAGTTAGCGGTGTTTTACTGGGAAATGTGGTAGCCATTTTATTACATACCGGGTTCGTGGTGCCCTGGAACTGGGTGATTGCCGGTATCCTGGTTTGCTCAGCGGTTGGCCTGGCCGCTGGTGTATATCCTGCCTATAAGGCCTCCCGCCTGGATCCAATTGTGGCACTTCGGTATGAATAGAAGCAAAAATTGCCTGAAAATTCCTTTTAATTAAATTCAGCCGTTGTCTAATTGTCAATACAATTATTTTATTAACTTGTGTCCTCCACAAATATTCCTTTAGGAATGATTATTGGAACTTATTTTTTCATAGAATTGCAATCTATTAATTACACGAATTAATTTAAACCTTCACGCACTAAAAAATTGAATGTTATGGCAGAAACAAGACCAACTGCAACAGTTAAACCAGTTACATCCGTTCAGGCTAAAAAATCCAGCAACGCGATTTCATTAATTGCCCCCATTCTATGTTTATTGATTGGATATGTTATCTGGAGATTTGGACTCGGTAATGCTTCAAACTTTGAACATGGTAGCGCTGGTGGTTTTTGGCCAGACAGGGAAGGACCTAAATCAGCTTTAAGCAAAATGTACCTGGGTGGAATTATTGTACCGGTATTGATTGGTACATTCCTTACTATGTTAGTTTTCGTGATTGAAAGGTTTATGACCGTTTCAAAAGCTACAGGTACCGGCAACAATGCAGACTTTATCCGTAAAGTACAATATCATCTTGCCAACAAAAATGTTGATGCTGCCCTGGCAGAATGTGATAAGCAAAAAGGTTCTGTGGGAAATGTAATGAAAGCCGGCCTTTTCCGCTATAAAGAAATGATTACTAATAATGAACTGAATACGGAGCAGAAAGTAATTGCTATACAGAAAGAAGTGGAGGAAGCTACTTCACTGGAATTACCTATGCTTGAAAAAAACCTGGTATTCTTATCTACCATTGCTACAATCGCAACGTTAGTTGGACTGTTAGGAACGGTAATCGGTATGATCCGTGCATTCGCCGGCCTGGGTGCTGATAGTGGTGGTGCTTCTTCGGCAGCGCAGTTATCTATTGGTATCTCTGAGGCCCTGTACAATACAGCCCTGGGTATTGGTACATCTGCTTTCGCAATTGTATTCTACAACATCTTTACAACTAAGATCGATGGCATTACATATGGTATTGATGAATCAGGTTTTACTTTAACCCAGACTTTTGCATCCCTCTACAAATAATTTTTGTGGAACCTGTTATTAAATGCATCACAGTAAAAGTTAAAACACAGCATTATGCCAAAAGTTAAAATACCACGCAAAAGCACCAATGTAGATATGACCGCAATGTGCGATGTGGCTTTTTTACTATTGACTTTCTTTATATTGGCAACCAAGCAAAAACCACCTGAGGTGCTGGCCGTTACACCGCCTACTTCTGTGTCGAGCAAGGCAGCCCCGGATAAATCCATACTGGTTACCATGACCGCAGATGGAAAAGTCTTTTTGACACTCGGGGATGATACTAAAAAAGCTGCCATCATAGATGATATCAATACATCAAAAGGGTTACAACTTTCGCCTGCTGAACTCACTAAGCTTAAAAATTCAGAATTCATTGGCCTGCCTTTGAACCAGATTAAATCAGCTATGGCCTCCAGTACGGTAATTTCTCCTGAAAAAATGGCTGGAATTCCTATTGACAGCACCAATAATGAACTGGTTGATTGGGTGCGAAGTGTAACCAATGCATATCGCGGCGGAAACCAAAGAGATCTCGAAAAAATGCTGTTGGTAAAAGGAGATAACAGTGCCCTTTACCCCATCTTTAAGCAGGTAAAACAGGCATTTAAGAAAAACGAGATTTACAAGTTCAGGATTGTTACAAATTCCGAAGACATTCCGGCCAATTCAGAACTGGCCAGGAAAGGAAAGGTTGTAGGAGAATAATTAACCGTTAAAAAATAATGCGATGGCAGAATTAGATACTTCGTCAGGCGGCAGCCATAAAAAAGGGCCGGGCGTCAAAAAATCCAAGAAACTTTCTACCCGGGTAGATCTTACCCCTATGGTCGACCTTGGTTTTTTGCTGATCACTTTCTTTGTATTTACTACAACGATGAGCCAGGCTACAGCTATGAATATGAATGAGCCGAAAGATGATGATGTAGAGAATCAAAAGAAAGTAAAAGAGTCTGGAGCTATGACGATCCTGCTCGGTAAAAACAACCAGGTCTATTATTATTATGGTGAGTTGCATGAAGATAAATTGAGTGAAGAATTTAAGAGCACTACCTTCAAACAGATACGCAAACTGATCCTGGAGAAAAAGCAGAATACACCTATTGACGACCTTATGTATATCATCAAATCGGATTCCGCTTCTACTTTTAAGAATTCTATTGATATCCTGGATGAAATGAGTATTTCAGATGTACCGCCGGGGCACTATGCGGAAGTTGATATCACATCTGTAGACAGGATGCTGATTCAAAAGACTGAAGAGGCAAATCCTGGTAATTAAATTGTGTGGATTTGGTACAAAATTGAATCTAACTAACCAAAGCGATTAAAAATGGAAGCAGATAAAATTTTACAGGCAGATGTGCTCGACATTATATTCGAGGGTAAAAACAAAGAATACGGTGCATACGATTTACGGAGAACCTACAATAAAAGGCTTACCCGGGCTTTAATAATTACCGGTTCCCTGTTATTGCTGGTATTCCTGGGCGCAATGGCTGCAAACTATCTTAATAAGGGCAGCGATAAAGATACCATTGATGTGGTTGATACCCAGATGGCTGAAATCAAGAAGGATGAGCCACCACCGCCACCACCCCCGCCACCACCAGTACCGCCACCTCCTCCCGAGATCAAGCAGGTACAGTTTACACCTCCTAAAGTAGTAAAAGATGAATTGGTAAAACCTGATGAGAAAATTGAAGAGATAAAAGAGGAAGCGGCAATCAGTACAAAAACAGTTGAGAGTGTAAATACCAACCAGATTGTTCAGGCACCGGTGGAAGTGAAAGCTTCTAACGTAGTTGCAGCTCCCAAAGAAGATGATGAAGGTAAAATTTTCAATAAAGTGGAGGTAGAAGCTTCGTTTCCTGGTGGAGAAGGTGCCTGGAGAAGATATCTGCAAAACAACCTGGACGCAAATACACCGATTGATAATGGTGCACCGGAAGGAACTTACCAGGTGATTATCCGCTTCATAGTAAGCAGGGATGGCACTATCAGTGATGTACAACCGGAAACCAAATTCGGTTATGGTATGGAAGGTGAAGCAGTAAAGATTATTAAGAAGGGTCCAAAGTGGACTCCAGCTTTACAGAATGGCCGTAACGTGAATGCCTACCGCCGCCAGCCCATCACTTTTGTAGTATCTGAAAATTAGTTTAATCTTAGTTTGATAAACCCGGGTAACTCCCGGGTTTTTTTATGCCTGCACTTTTGCCCGGCTTTAGCTTAAAAATGTAAGGTTGTATCTTTGCGCTATGATCAATAAGTTGTCGGGGTGGGAAGATACAATTGTGGCAGTGGCGACTGCTCCGGGGCTGGGAGCCATTGCGGTTATCCGTTTAAGTGGTCCTGGGGCAATGACTATAGCCGACGCTATTTTTCCTGCCAAGAAAATTTCTGATCAATCAACACACACTATGCACTTCGGGGTTATTCATGATAATGATATTCCCGTGGATGAAGTTGTGCTGAGTTTATATAAAGGCAAGCGTAGTTATACCGGGGAGGATACTGTAGAAATAAGTTGCCATGGAAGCCCATACATACAGGAACAGATTATACAAACCTGTATTAGCCGGGGCGCCCGCCTTGCCCGCGCCGGAGAATTTACCCAACGCGCTTTTCTGAATGGTAAACTGGATCTTACACAGGCCGAGGCTGTGGCAGACCTGATTGCCTCCGATTCTGCAGCTTCACAGCGTACTGCCCTGCACAATGTAAGAGGTGGCTTTGCCCACCAATTGCAGGAGATGCGTAATCAATTGATTGAATTTGCTTCACTGATAGAACTGGAACTTGATTTTGCAGCCGAAGACGTAGAATTCGCAGACCGCGAAAAATTTAACCTGCTTATACGCTCCCTGCATGAAAAGGTGCAACACCTGTCGGACTCATTTAAATTGGGCAATGTAATTAAAAACGGGGTGAGTGTAGCCATCATTGGTAAACCGAATGCCGGTAAGTCAACTTTACTGAATCGTTTGCTAAATGAAAACCGGGCGATAGTAAGCGCCATTGCAGGCACTACCCGTGATACCATTGAAGAGTTAATCAACATTCATGGTATCCTGTTCAGACTTATTGATACAGCAGGTATACGAAGTCACAGTACAGATGAAATAGAATTAATAGGAATTGAAAAGAGCCTGGAAAAGATGAAGTCTGCAGACCTGGTGCTGTATATTTTCGACACCAACACGGAATCAGAATCAGAATTGCAGCAGGAAATAAAACTCTTTACAGATACAGGGATAAAATTCATATTGGTAGGTAATAAGTCAGAAGCAACTGAACGTATCCAGGAATACCCTTCCACCGAAGGAATCTATTTTATTTCAGCCAAACAAAATGTTGGGATAGAATTTCTTAAGACAGCTATTTACAAAAGCATGATCGAAACTGATCTGCTGCCGGAAGATACAATCATTACAAACACCCGGCACTATGAAGCACTGCAGCAAATTGCAAAATCTTTGATTGATATATCTTCCGGGCTGGAACAAAATATCTCCGGTGACCTGCTGGCACCAGACATCCGCCGCGCACTTTATTACCTGGGAGAAATAACCGGTGAGATCACTAATGAAGACAAGCTGGATTATATTTTCAGTAAATTCTGTATCGGAAAGTAATTATCTTTCTCTTGTTTGTTAAGTGCCTGTTGTTGTTGAGTTTCAGTACACTTTTCTTTCTCTTTTTTGTTGCCCAACTCCACTTATTTACTTATATTTGTTGCCCAGTTGTTGCCCAACTTGCTATTTTGTTGCCCACATATCAGTTTGATGGAAGTCAGGCGAAATAATGCACCAAGTAGCACCACCAAGCAACATACTGCTACAAATAGCAACAAATGAGTAGTACAATTAAACTTCCTAAATTCTGCGACCATTGCGGTAAGGCTTTCATAGCCCAAAAGACCACAACCAAATACTGTGGGCATAAGTGTAATAGTGCTGCCTATAAGAAAACCAAACGAGAAGAAAAGGTAAACGCAGAATTTAAGAACCAACAAAGCAAAATTGTTACAGCTACTTCGCCAGGTACTACCGAAACCTTATCCAATCCAAAGGCAGGTAATCACATTAATTTAAGAGAGAAAGAATTTTTAAGCATACTGGAAGTGGCAACGCTTTTGGGTGCAAGCCGATGGACCATTCAGCGAATGATTAAAAGTAATCGTTTGCCGGTGGCAAAGCTGGGCAGTCGTACCATCATCAAAAGGGCATCAATAGACAATTTATTTAACTGATAAGAATATGAAAGTAACATTAAGACAACGGCTCAAAGGCGATAAAATAAGCCTCTATTTAGAATACTACAGTAATGGCAAACGCCAGTACGAGTATTTGAATTTGTATTTAGCACCCGACCCCGAAAAGGGAAAGCTAACCAATGCAGTAAAAGAAGAAAATAAAAAGATATTGGCATTGGCTGAAACCATCCGCAGTAAAAGGCATTTGGAAATACAAAACAGCACTTACGATTTCCACGATAAGGAGAAGCTAAAAACTTACTTCATTATGTATATGGAGGCATTGGCTGAAAAGAGAAAAGACAGCAAAGGAAATTATGGCAATTGGGATAGTACCATAAAGCACTTGAAAAAGTATTGCCCAAGAGATATTCAATTCAATCAAATCAATAAAGCGTTTGTAGATGGCTTTAGAGATTACCTGTTGAAAGAAGCCAGTACCAAAACCAAAAAGGCAATTTCAACAAATACGAAATACAGCTACTTCAATAAATTCAGAGCAGCACTCAAACAAGCGGTAAGGGATGGCATATTAAAAACCAACCCTGCCGAAATGGTAGAAGGCTTGCCACAGGGCGAACCAGTAAGAGAGTTTTTAACCCTTGATGAATTAAAGACCTTAGCCAAAACCGAATGTAAAAATGAGTTGATGAAAAAGGCTTTTATTTTTGCTTGTCTTACTGGATTACGTTTTAGTGATATTCAGAAATTGAAATGGAGTGAGATGCAACATTCAGCAGAGCTGGGGCATTACATCCGTTTCGTACAGCAAAAAACAAAAGGATCTGAAACCTTGCCAATATCTGATGAAGCCTATAATTTGTTAGGAGCAAAAGGAACACAGGCAGAGGTAGTATTTCCTGATTTGATTTACTCCGATAGTCGCAATGCTGATTTGTATAGATGGATGGTAAAGGCAGGTATTGAAAAGCATATCACTTTCCATTGTGCAAGGCACACATACGCCACCTTGCAGCTTACTTTGGGTACTGATATTTTCACCGTATCAAAATTGCTTGGACACAGGCATTTAAAAACAACACAGATTTATGCTAATGTAATTGATGAAAAGAAAACAGTAGCAGCTAACAAAATAAATATTGGCTTATAATGGAAATCAAAATTTTAAACAGCGTATTATTTAAGG
>JBKJUT010000254.1:0-6749 GCA_046590515.1 Ferruginibacter sp. | reverse complement strand
CAGGAAAAATATAGTGAGATCACCTATAGGAGATGCGTTGGTAAAGTTGCCCCCCACAGTGGCCATGTTCCTTATCTGGATAGAAGAAATTAATTTAATGAATTTATCGAGGCGGGTGAATCTTTCCCTGAATAATCCTGAGTTGCTGATATCAGTTACTGTTGTTGCTCCACCCATCGTACACGTATAACCGTCAGTAGAAATCCCTTTTAGATCCTGCCGGTCGTACAGGAATTCAATTTGTTCTTCAGGCATAGTTTCATGTTGCTGCACATACAGGTCTGTACCTCCACCCAGCATTTTTGTGATTTCTCCACCTTCCGGAGCGGACCGGGAAGCATTTAATTTTATAAGCTGATCTGCGACCTGTTCAAAATAAGCAGGTATCATTTTATTTTCAATCGCGAATTCAAGTGGCTTGCGTGAATGGCGATCGAGCATGATATGGTTGATACGGGCAGCAGCGCGTTCGATAGACTTATACCCGGTACACCGGCAAATGTTGCCATTTATAGATTCGATAGCTTTATCATAATTGTCGCCCCCGTTCATGCAGAAACCCGTAAGTGATACAATAAAGCCCGGGGTGCAAAAACCGCATTGGGTGGCTCCTTCTTCAGAAAATGCCTGCTGCACGGCATTAAGCCCTTCAATATTAATTCCTTCTATGGTAACGATGTGTTTTCCATGCGCATTGCCGATAGCCATTAAACAACTTGTAGCACTGCTGTAACGAAGGTTGCCATCTTTTAATTCACCTATTAATACGGTACAAGCCCCGCAATCTCCTTCCCTACAACCTATCTTTGTGCCCATAAGCCTTTCATGGTAACGGATAAAATCCAGCAGCAACATTCCGGGAGGTTTATCGGTCAGTACCTCTTTCTGATTCAATATAAAATGGGTCAAGTGCAGTTTTTTATAGATATTAAAGTTAACAATTGAATTATGAAAACCGGCGAAATTGAATAAAGATTTATACTACCGGCTCATTGCTTTATGGATAGTATGTGAAGCCTTTGCTGGTGGTATAATGCATGGCACACACATTCCCTTTACCGGTTTGATAGTTAGCGGCCTGGCTGTATGTTGTATTATTTTGATCGGGTATAATTTTCCAGCTTCTAATGCCATACTTAAAGCCACTATCCTGGTTGCAATATTTAAATTATTATTGAGCCCTCATAGTCCGCCCACCGCTTATATAGCTGTGTTTTTCCAGGGTTACGTGGGACACCTGCTTTTTCAAAGCAAAAAACACTTTATAATTAAAGCCATCCTGTTGGGATTACTTGCCCTGGCGGAGTCGGCCATACAACGGATACTGGTATTGTGGATTGTGTATGGTACCGGTTTCTGGGAAGCTTTTGATCTCTTTATACAAAAGCTGGCAGGTACTTCGCACAACTATAGTTCCTGGCTTGCGGTGATATATTTTTTGATACATTGTTTCGCTGGTTGTATGATAGGCTGGTATGCTTCCCGGCTTGCAGAAAAAGCCCCGGGTTGGAAGTCAAAATATCCCCAATTTGTTATACATGCTGAACCTTTCACCGGACACATTATTAATAAGAAAAAAAAACGATTCCGGCTTTTCCTGGTATTCACCTGGCTATTATTAACCTTTCTGCTGGTGCAGGCTTACGTGGTACCGGGCCATTCTATATTGCCGGCGGGAAAAGTAATCCGTATCATTTTACGAACTTTTCTAATATACCTTACCTGGTATACTTTTATTGCACCTATATTGCTGAAATTATTAAAAAAGCGATTGCTGGAGCAGGAAAAGAAATGGCCTCAAGCAATAAAAAGCCTGGCCAGCCTGCTTCCTGAAATACAGGATTTATTCAGTAAAAGCTGGAAACTCTCTTCCCGGGCGGGAGGTATAAGAAGATTTAGATTATTTTTACAGATTCTTTTTATAAACATTCTTACTCCCGCTTCTACTGCGTAGGCAATTAACCCGGTTAATACTGCCGGTTAAAAAGGCGCCAGGCAGATTGCTTTTTCTTTGCGGCTTTTAACCCAAACTGGTTGATTGAATGATCCTGTATGTGCTTCACTGCTTCATCAACAGAATCGGTGAACAGGCAAAGATTCAGATCTGATTCAGAGATGGTACCGGCCTCTTTCATCCGGTCGATATGCTGGATAATATCCTGGTGATATTCTTTATCAAATATAATAATCGGGAATTCACTGATCATTTTGGTTTGAATAAGGGTAAGCGCTTCGAAGTACTCGTCAAGTGTACCAAAGCCCCCGGGCATTACCACGAATGCATAGGAATATTTTATCAGCAGGGTTTTCCTTACAAAAAAATATTTAATATTTACCCATTTGTCGAGGTAAGGATTGTGCGACTGCTCATGTGGCAAAACAATGTTACAACCCACACTCCTTCCACCTACTTCGCGGGCACCGCGGTTGGCTGCTTCCATAATTCCCGGTCCTCCGCCAGTCATAACGGTAAAGCCCAGTTGAGCTATACGCCCGCCCAATTCACTGGCTTTATGATAAAAGGGATGGTCTTCCTTAAATCTTGCGGAACCAAAAACAGTTACGCATGGACCTACAAAATGGAGGGTTCTAAAACCCCTGATAAAATCCATCAATACGTGAAGTGTAAATTTAAATTCTGCGAAACGGCTTTGCGGCCCCTCGAGGAATTTTATCTCGCCTTTGGTCATGCAACAGGTATTTTGGCAAAGATATGATTTATGCAAAACTCAACAGGAGCTGTACAAATCATAGAAATAAATTTGTATATCATTACATACTATTTTAAAGCCATGTGTCGTTTATACATTACGGTAACCGCCAAACAACCTGTAATAAGAACAGGTAAATTATTTATAACCAAAAACAGCCCCTGCTTCCCGGGGCTGTTCCTATTATTGATACTGCTGCAATTTTTATATATTTATCCAACAGAAATATGTTTACCAGGATACTGATTTTTTTACTATTCCCGCTTTTCAAGTACAGTAATGTGCTTGCACAAGTGGATCCATTTCCAGGAACGTGGCAATTTACTTATCCAATGCCTCAATCAAAGGTTCAGCTTACATTAAAAATCGGGAATCCTGAAAATGTATTGTATCCTGCCCGGCTTGAAATACAAAGCCCACCGTTCTACGGAGTTTACCACTTGTTGCTGGTAAGAAAAGGCCCCACTCAACTGGGAATAAGCCGGGATAAAGGAGTAGTTTCAGAAATTCCGTTCAGCCTGGGAGATGGCACAGCTTATTTTAATTTTTTGTTTCACTACCAAAAAGAACAAAGAGGGCTCTTACTCGAACGCTTACCCTTTAAAAAAACCTCCACAAAAAGTGTACTCGCGGCTACTGATTCTATCCTGAATAGTGAACTTGCCTGGGTTGTAAAAAATGCTCCCATTAATTTTACCCGCCAAAATGCCTGGCCCTGGATGGATGAGCCCCAGCTACCCCTGCCGGGCACACCAGGATATTATGGTGTGTTAGATACGATACATACCAATAATGCGGTTATAAATATCTCATTTGCGGAATTAAAACGCAATGATGACGATTCTGTATCTGTATGGTTGAACGGGAAAATAATAAGAGATGAAATTGATGTGAGGAAAAAGAATGGCCTGGAAGAAGCAGACTTACAGCCTGGCTTAAACGTAGTTACTTTGTTTGCCGAAAACTTTGGCAAGCGCCCACCAAATGCCGGGAAGATTTTATTAAAGACAGGCGAGCGCAGGTTGAACCTTGATTTGAATGAACCGGCAAACCGGTATAACACCTTCCTGGCAGCAAAAATTTTTTATTACCCGGGTAACCTGGATTCAATTGTTCGTACTCAAAATGATCAGGCTATATACACACGTCAAACCTTGCAGCGGTCATCTAAAACTGTGGGCCGGATCGAAACCAGGTCTGCGGAAATAACTTTGGCTATATGGGATGATGCGGTTGAAGATGGAGACAGCATTTCGTTAAACCTGAATGGCAAATGGCTGGTACAGGGCTTCGCCGTAAAAAAGCAGAAACAATTTATTACGGCCAGGCTGCAACCGGGGCCAAACAAAATGATTTTTATTGCTGACAACCTGGGTTCCATCAGTCCTAACACATCAGTGTTAGAAATCATTGATGGCCGGATGCGTAAATCATTCAAAATTGAGACCAACTACGACAAGAATAACAAGATAGATATCTTCTACGATTATGACCCAGATCGCTAATTTTGCCTGGTAAAAATAATTTCATGCAGCGTGGCCATATTACTATCATAGATTACAAGCCGGAACACCAGCCCTATTTTGAAGCATTTAACCGGCAATGGATAGAAGCCATCTTTGTGATGGAACCGTTAGATGAGTATGTATTAACCCATCCGGGTCCTGCCATACTTGAAAAAGGCGGCGCTATATTAATGGGACTTTACGATGGACAGGTAGCCGGTACCGTTGGCCTGAGAAATTTGAGTACAGGTGTGTATGAATTCACAAAGATGGCAGTAGGTATAGAATTCAGGCGAAAAGGTATTGCGGAGGCCCTCAGTTATGCCAGTTTTATTAAAGCCGCTAATTTAAACGCTAACCAGGTAATTCTATATTCCAATAAAAAAAATGCGGAAGCCATCAAGCTTTATGAAAAAATTGGTTTTAAGCATATTGAGGTGGAGAAGGGAGTATATGAGCGTGCCGATGTAAAAATGGTGATAGATGTAGAGGTTATTTTGCCGGTAGCGAAGGCATACTTTGATTTATGAATAAATTCCATTCACATTATTCCGGTAAGGTGGTGCGACAAATTGATTGATTGATTCGGGCTCTGCTTATATGACAAAAAAAATCCTGCAATGAAGCAGGATATAGTGGAGAGTATCGGGGTCGAACCGACGACCTCTTGCATGCCATGCAAGCGCTCTAGCCAACTGAGCTAACCCCCCAAATGGATTGCAAATATAGGATTTCTGGCTCCTCATCGAAATCAAATTCCATGTTTTTTTTATTCAATGGATTTAATCTCCCCAAATTTCATCTTCACCTTTTATCCATTTTTTTACCTGGGCGGTAGAAATAGATTTCGGTCTTTCCAAAGGCAGCCCCAGCGCCCTGTCCCAGCAAAGGCTGGCTAATACACCTAATGATCTCGACACACCAAAAAGCACCGTATAAAATTCATATTCCTTCATACCGTAATGCACCAGCAGCGCACCACTGTGTGCATCTACATTCGGCCACGGATTTTTTATTTTTGCAATGGATTGTAAAATGGAAGGCACTGTGTCGTAAATATTCCAGACAGTCTGCACCAGGGGATCATCCGGCATATGCTTTTTACCAAAATCCATTTGTGCAGTAAAACGGGGATCCGTCTTGCGTAATACCGCGTGACCATAACCTGGTACCACCTTTCCTTCGCCCAATGTTTTCTTTACATATTCAGCGATCTGTTCTTTAGTAGGATTTTCAGAACCTATCTGCTC
This sequence comes from Ferruginibacter sp., assembly GCA_046590515.1. Taxonomy (GTDB): domain Bacteria; phylum Bacteroidota; class Bacteroidia; order Chitinophagales; family Chitinophagaceae; genus Ferruginibacter. The sequence goes on along the minus strand of JBKJUT010000254.1, from coordinate 1,283 downwards.
GCGCAGTTCAAATATCCATTTGATCACTTCCTGGTTGGCCAGGCCATGCAGCGGGCCGGCGAGGCCATTCATACCGGCAGCAAAGCTGAGATAGGGATCACTCAATGCAGAGCCTACCAGGTGGGTGGCATGGGCAGACACATTACCGCCTTCATGGTCGGCATGAATCGTCATATATAATCGCATCAGCTCTTTAAACCCGTCGTCTTCAAAGCCCATCATGTGCGCAAAATTTCCGGCCCAGTCAAGCAGCCCGTTGGGTTGAATATGATCCCCGCCTTTATACTTACGGCGATAGATATACGCTGCAATACGTGGCAGGCGGGCAATAAGATCCATGGCATCATCAAACGTAGCATTCCAGTAATCTTTTTTATTCATTCCCTTTGCATAGTTCTTTGCAAACTGGCTTTCAGTCTGCAGACTCATAATGGCCACCACGAACTGGGTCATGGGGTGAGTAGAAATAGGTAAGGCTTCAATTGTAGCAAATACATGGTTGGGTACATGGCTGCGGCGTTGCCAGACACTGGTTACGTGTTGTACATCTTCTTCGGTAGGCAACTCGTTAACCAGCATAAGATAAAACAAGCCTTCAGGTAACGGTTCTGAACCTCCGGCGGCCTTTGGCAGTTTCTCCTGCAATTCCGGGATGCTGTATCCACGAAAGCGTATACCATCCTGTGCATCCAGCAGCGAAGTTTCCGTTACCAAACCTGTAATACCGCGCATTCCCTGGTAAACCTGGGCAAGTTGCACCTCCCCGATTGTCTTTTCTCCGTGTTCTTTTAAAATATCTTTGATCTCACCGGCAAGTAAATCTGCCTTTTCTTTGAACCTTTCTTTTATGATACCCATAATTATGAATTGTATGATAATGGAATGTAGGTTGATGTGCTAAGCAGCAATGAATCAACAGGTTAAATTTACGACCACTACGGCGGTTAAACAAAAAGTTTTTGAAAGTCAATACAGTTAACGACTGTAATTATTTAGGAGCGCGTTTATAGAGATAGATTGAAAGTAAACCAAACAACATGTTAGGGGTCCAGGCAGCCAGCCAGGGCGGAAAATCACCTTTGGTAGCGAAGACTACTGTTAAGCGACTGAACAATACATACACTACGCTGATGACCACACCTATGGCCAGATGTGCGCCACTGCCACCACGCACTTTACGTGCAGCCAGCACTGCGCCGATCAGGGTGAGAATCAGTACAGACACCGGAATTGCATCCCGGTTGTAGCGCTCTACCAACAAAGTATTCAGGCCTTCAGATCCC
>JBKJUT010000182.1:0-3662 GCA_046590515.1 Ferruginibacter sp. | reverse complement strand
CTGTACCTTTCAAATATACTGAGACCTGTCTTTCGGGTATTGGCCATACCCGTCTTATTAAAAAACCTGCCACCATAATTTGAAGCATTATCTCCAAAACCGGTATTCTTTGCCGTTTTTGCAGCAGTGTTAATATTTCTAAACTGTGCCATAAGCTAAAGTAGGTAAATTAGAGGATTACAAAGTTATAGTCACACCTGATTACAAATTATTCCTAACTTCCTGCCCGCTATCAAAGCTTTGTTTCATTAAGTATGTTTTTACCAAAATTATTCCGGCACAGTAAAGCTCTATTCCTGGCACTGGTTGGTTTCGTGATACTCTTTGGCTACCTCAACTTAAAATGGGGAGTTACCGCCACTCCTATATACCAGTTTGGAATGTTCAGTGGTATTGAAAAACTAACCGATACTCAGCAGGTGTATTATTTTATTGTAAACAGCAAGCCGGTGTCTATAAGCCATCTTCCCTTTCCAGAAAGAGACCAGTTGCTGGCGTCCCTCGGGCAGTACCGGTTGCAGTCAAGCCGGAATCCTGCCGCATTCGGGGTTATACGGGCCTTGGCTGCTGGGGCTGGAGTAGCGGGAGTGATGAAGGCTGATAATTACATCAACCATTTTACTGAGCCGGAATTTGCCCGCTGGTATATCCACCTGTTTCAGAAATATTCGGGTATTCCTACCCGTGAACTTATTGTGTACACAAAATCATTTATCCGGCAAAAGGGAAAATTTATAATGTTGCAATCACTTCCAAATGACACGCTGTTTGTTAACCGATAAACACATATGCCGGCTGGCATTATTTTACCTTGGATGCTTTCTCTGGTACATGGGTTGGTGTGCTTATTATGGATTAACCTTTACTCAACTGCAACCTGTATTTTTCCTTAACAAAACAGATCTCACCGGGAACCTTTTAATGCTTTCAGGCCTCCAGCATAAACTCACGGCTGACCAGGCTACCCGGTCTTTATTTGATCTTGTATATATTTCCTTACCTGTATTTCTGACTCTGGGTGTATACAGGAAGTGGAAAGCAACAGCACTGCTCGCCGCTTTAACTTCAATATTCAGTATTGTATATAATTATTTTTTTTCTATCATGTCTTTTGTAAGTATAGAAGTTACTATAGGGTGGATGTTAATTCCATTGCTTTTTATAAATACCCGGCCATCCCACTTTTATTATTTGTTACACTCAATTCGCCTGTTATTCATTATATTTTTCCTGTCAGCAGCGTTTTGGAAAGTCAGGGCAGGAGGTATATTTAATACAGAGCAAATGTCGGCCATACTGTCCAGGCAACATATTCAATACCTGTCAGGAGCGCGTGACTCTTTCGGAAGATTATTGGATTTTCTTATAGATCATCCTGCTCTTTCTTACTGGCTTTATTTTTCAGCTTTTTTTGCTGAACTGTTTTTTGCGATAGGGCTATTTACCAGGCGGCGGGACAGGGTATTAATTGTACTGTTCTGCCTGTTTGCATTAATCAACTTTATATTAATGGAAATAAATTATTTCACGTGGCTGCCATTGGCAGCAACCTTATATTATTCCCGTTTTAGCCCTCCTGCAGAACCATTAAAGAATGGTGATTAATTTCTGCATTTTTAATTGGTACCAACGCAACAAGCCTGCGATCAGTAACAGGCATACGATAATTCCGGGGAATAGGATAAAGCCATCACCCAACAGTCGGCTTAACATGAACCCTGCTCCAGTAATAGTCAAAGCTGCCACCATTATCAAACACAATGACCTGAGCGGCATAAGATACCCAGGCTTTTTGCCAAATAACTTTGCAGTCTCCCAAAGATAATAGTAGGCCTGAATATATGTACTTAACACAAAAGCAAGTGCAAGACCGGGCAAGCCAAATATGGGATACATGAAGGACAAGAGTAACACAGCAACAAGCAAATCCAATATAGCTCCCTTCAGGATAATATGACTTTTGTGATAAGACTGCAAAACGGCTGTATAATTTGCGATCCTGACAGGGAGCACAAATAAACCGGCGATAAACACAGGGATAGAAGCCAGATATTTTGTACTGAAAATCAATATAAAAAAAGAATGGTGGTAAAACAACAGGAATGCAAAAGATGGAAATACAATGCAAGCCAGGAATAATGTGGAACGAATGAAAATAGTTTTTACGTGGGAAAGATCCCTGGCCTTTCCGGCAAGTTCCACCAATACAATATTTCCTACTGCACTCAGCATCAAGGCAAATACAGGAATCTCGTAGGAACCGTTATAGTAAATTGCAAATTGGCTGACAGAAACGAAAAAAAGAATGATCCATTTATCTATCCATTTGAATATTACACTCACCACATCAAACAAACCCAGGTATAACCACTGCGTACCTAACTGTGGTGTAGCGAAGCTTAAAACAGGCTGTTTATTTCCTGTATATAATATAGCAGTTTTAATTATGTACGGTATGAAGAGCCACGCCAATAATGTATCCAGGGAATAATCCTCCAGCATTAATAAATGGCAAAGGAAATAGCCAATTGAAAAAACGAGATTACTCACGAGCACCCTGGTTTCTTTCTGGTATTTGATTGCAAATACTTCCGCAATAATAGATACGTTTTGTACAAGAGTAATTCCAATCAAAAGGTAACCTGTCGTAATTGAAAAATGGCTAAAAAACAGGAGGTAGGTAAAGGGAAGCAGGTGCAGACCCAGTACAAGCAAAATGAATAATTTCCGGTGATCGCGTATCCATGAAACTATTGCTGAGGTGGTAGAAGACAATAGCATAGCCGGTAAACCAAACAGTCCGGCAATACTTAGGATATTCACATATAACCAGACCGACTGGTAAGTACCATAAGTAACAATGGATAATTGACGGGAATAAAGGAACAGGATGCCGAGTTGGAGAAACAGCTTAACCAGGTTGCCCGCCATTAATAGAAATGATCTCCTGGCAAAGTTGTTAGTTAAATTACCTGGTATTACTGAATTTGATACAGGCATCCTTATCGAGATAGTTTATAATATTTGCCGGAGAACCTGCAAGTACGCAATAACCCTGGCTAAAACTTTTGCTTACTATTGCCCCAGCGCCCACTATTGTGAAATCACCTAGTTCAACACCGGGTAATATTACAGCATTCATACCGATCCAGCAATATTTACCGATACGAATGGGCGGAGCGGGGTCATGTACAGTGTTATTTATAAAATTGTGGTTCGAAGATATAAGCCCCACGTTAGGTCCAAGATTAGTATGGTCGCCTATTTCAATACCGTTAGAAGCTTCAATGTAATTTCCCGGAGAATCCCCTGGGTATACGTTGATTCCTTTTTTAATATTAGAGGGGCAATAAATAGTGCTGGTAAAATGCACGGCCCAGCTGGTACCGGCATTTTGCCTTAATAACTTTCTGTAAAAAAAGTCAGCCAGGTAAAATCCCAGGCTCATTTCCTGTCGCAATCCCAATAATTTTTTTACCTGCTGCTTCATGTATGATAACGAAAATAGTTATTTATAAATAGCCTTAAACTGATTTCTTTACCTCACTCCATTTATGTTGTATGATTAATGGGCTCCAGAACACAAATTTTATATAAATGCGAAGTTTTACTATCCCACTTATGTTTATGCTTCTACAAAACAATAACAGATCAAATTTTAA
>JBKJUT010000108.1:0-3699 GCA_046590515.1 Ferruginibacter sp. | reverse complement strand
TAAGCTGAAAAAAGTAAATCCAAATGCGGTAAATAAGCCTGAAAAAGATTGGTAATTACCGCGGGCAGGTCTTTCGCCTTCAACTATCTTTGCATATCAATTATTACCCTCATTTATGCAATTTTATTGTGCTTCATTGAATACATATAAACGACTGCCCACCCGGGAAGTGAGGGTTGGAAATTTATTATTGGGTGGAAACAACCCGATAAGAGTACAGACAATGACCACCACGGATACAATGGATACACAGGCCACTATTGAACAGGTGATCAGGTGTATTAAGGCAGGCGCAGAACTGGTTCGTATTACAGCACCCAGCCGTAATGAAGCAGAGAACCTTCGTCCCATTAAAGAAGGATTGCAGGCACTGGGTTATAATGTGCCTCTTGTAGCAGACATTCACTTTACGCCTAACGCGGCAGAAATTGCTGCAGGGATCGTAGAAAAAGTCAGGGTTAATCCTGGTAATTACGTGGATAAAAAGAAATTTGAACAGATTGAATACACGGATGCGGAGTATGCAGAGGAGATCGAACGCATCAGGGAACGGTTTACTCCACTGGTTAAAATCTGCAAAACACATGGAACAGCTATGCGGATTGGCACCAATCACGGGAGTCTCAGCGACAGGATCATGAGCCGTTATGGCGATACAGCAAAGGGAATGGTAGAAAGTGCTATGGAGTTTTTACGCATAGCACGATCAGAAGATTACCACCAGGTGATGCTGAGCATGAAAAGCAGTAACCCGCTGGTAATGGTGCAGGCTTACCGTTTATTGGTAACCCAGATGATGGAAGAGTTCCAGGAATGTTATCCCTTACACCTAGGCGTAACCGAAGCAGGAGATGGTGAAGATGGAAGAATAAAGTCCGCCATAGGAATTGGCAGCTTGCTCGAAGATGGAATAGGTGATACCATCCGGGTTAGTCTCACAGAAGATCCTGAATTCGAAATTCCTGTTTGCCTGGATCTGGTTAAAAGATATACCGGCATTGACACCGCCACTGCGGAAGTTAATGAGAAGTTGCCTTATTCTCCCTTTGAATACAGGAGAAGGATGACCAATCCTGTGCTGAACATAGGAGGTTCCCTGGTTCCGGTAGTGATAGCAGATTTTATGCAGTCCACACAGATTTCTGCTTCTGACCTTACAGCAACAGGTTATACCTACGATGAAGCTACTGATAAATGGAGGCTCGCTGATGCAGCAGCAGATTATATTTACGTAGCCGGAAAAAAAATTGAATTCCATCTACCTGGTACGCTTCGTATTATTTGTGACCAGGCTTCCTGGCAGGCGACGGATGATAACGGAATACGTTTCCCGCTTTTCCAGGGCGAAGAATATTTGAAGTCAGCTAAAAGATCCCGCACCTTGAATTTCATAGCGCTGGATACTCATACTATCCAACCGGGTTTTTTAGATGGTATTAAAGAAGATGATACTGTAGTACTATGTATCTATTCATCTGCTTCAAACGGGATGCAGGATCTCAGGAGGTATGTATCCACTCTGATGAGTAACGATATTAAATGCCCCGTGATAATAGCGGTAGAAAGTATGCATACCAGCATTGATGAACAACTCATTCATTTTTCAACCCAGGCAGGTGGACTGTTTCTCGATGGTATGGGTGATGGGATATGGCTCATGAATGATCCTGCAAAACTGCAGCAAACAATGGTTAGCGGCAGAAATTACCTCGAAACCAAAAATAATCACCAGTTTCTAAATAACACTTCTTTCTCCATCTTGCAGGCGGTAAGAACCAGGATTTCCAAAACAGAATATATTTCCTGTCCGAGTTGCGGGCGTACCCTTTTCGATCTCCAGGAAACTACGGCCAGGATAAGGCAGGTAACAAATCATTTAAAAGGATTGAAAATCGCCATCATGGGCTGTATAGTTAACGGGCCTGGTGAAATGGCTGATGCCGATTTTGGATATGTGGGAAGCGGAACGGGAAAAGTTACTTTATACAAAGGTAAAGATGTGATGAAAAGGAATATTGATAGCAGTATAGCTGTTTCTGAGCTGGTTGATCTTTTAAAAGAAAGTGGTGTATGGTCAGAACCGTTAAGCAACCTTCAAACCGCTTTATAACAGGACAATTTTATCCATACAAAATAACAGATGCAAACAGATTTTCTCGTAATAGGTTCCGGAATTGCGGGACTTACCTATGCATTGAAAGTGGCAGAAGCCTGCCCTGATAAGTCAATAACTATACTTACCAAAACGCAGAGTGATGAAACCAATACCAAATATGCACAAGGTGGAATTGCCGGGGTGATGGATTTTGACCAGGATAGTTTTAAAAAACACATAGAAGATACTTTGATTGCAGGCGATGGCCTTTGCGACCCGGAAATAGTGGAGATAGTTGTGAAGGAAGGCGTACAACGGATCAACGAGATTATTGCCTGGGGTGCAAAATTTGATAAGGAACCTGATGGAGATTATAAACTGGGAAAAGAAGGTGGGCACAGTGAGAACAGGATACTGCATCATAAAGATGTGACAGGTAAGGAAATGGAAAGAACATTGCTTGAAGCCATTAATAAGTGCAAAAATATAACTCTCATCAGTCATTGTTTTGTATTGGATATCATCACCCAGCATCATCTAGGCTTCCTGGTTACCAAAGCAACACCTGATGTGGAGTGTTACGGGGTGTATGTGTTGAATCATGGCAGCCAGAAAATTGAAAAAATCCTTGCAAAAATAACCATGCTGGCTGCAGGCGGAAACGGGCAGGTTTACAGGAGTACCACCAACCCCGCTATTGCTACGGGCGATGGGGTGGCTATGGTATATCGCGCCAAAGGTAGGATTGAGAACATGGAGTTTATCCAGTTTCATCCTACCGCATTGTATGAGCCTGGCGTGAGAGGCCATTCTTTTTTAATAACGGAAGCGGTTAGGGGAGATGGCGGTATCTTGCGGAATGACAAAGGCGAAGCTTTTATGGAACGCTATGATGAAAGAAAAGACCTGGCTCCGCGCGACATTGTAGCCCGCGCCATAGATAATGAAATGAAAGTAAACGGAACAGAATTCGTGTATCTCGATTGCCGGCATATGGACATTGTGAAGTTCAAAGAGCATTTTCCTAATATTTATGCAAAATGTTTAAGTATAGGAATTGATGTGTCTAAGCATATGATCCCGGTATCACCGGCGGCGCATTACAGTTGTGGAGGGGTAAAAACAGATGAATGGGGTCAAACTTCAATTAATAATCTATATGCTGCCGGGGAGTGCGCCAGTACTGGATTACATGGAGCCAACAGGCTGGCAAGTAATTCCCTTCTGGAAGCCATGGTGTTTGCACACCGCAGTTATTTGTCTGCTGTCGGGAAGATAGCCTCCCGTCCGCACCCTTCTATTCCTGACTGGAATGCGGAAGGCACGTCAGAACCCAGGGAAATGATTTTAATTACCCAAAGCCTGAAAGAAATGAAATTGTTAATGAGCGACTATGTAGGTATAGTGCGGAACAATGAGAGGCTTGGCCGCGCCAACAGAAGGCTGGATCTGCTGCATGAAGAAACTGAATCCCTGTACCAAAGAACCAGGGTATCTCCACAACTGTGTGAATTACGCAATATGATTACTGTAGCTTACCTTATTGTGAAAAGTGCCGAATTAAGAAAGGAAAGCCGCGGGCTCCATTATAATACAGATTACCC
>JBKJUT010000058.1:0-3643 GCA_046590515.1 Ferruginibacter sp. | reverse complement strand
TTTTTTTAAGTCTTCTAATTCCATAGTTATTTTTTATTGCAGTATCTGCCGTTTTAATTTATCTTTTATACGGGAAAGTTTTGTGCCTACATTACTTTTTGACATCCCGGTAATCTCTGCTATTTCCTCATGGCTTTTACTTTCCAGGTAAAGCATTAAAATACCTTTATCTAACAGGTTTAAATGTTGTATTTGCTTTTTCAAAATCAGCCAATTTTCTTCAAAACTATCCAATGGAGGTTCTGAAAAATCAGAAATTTCATGGGTTAATGGTAAAGTCACGACCCGCTGCTTGCTTTTTTTTAGGTGAAAAACTGATACATTCATGGCTACCCGGTACATCCAGGTACTCAAACTTGAATTCTGTTTAAATGTGTCAAATGATTTCCAAAGGTTAAAAATTATTTCCTGTACCAAATCATCCCGGTCATTTTTACTATCAGTATAGAATGAAGCAATTTTATAAATCAATTTTTCATTTTCCTGAATTGATTTTACGAATTTCTCCTTTTTCTCCATTAAAATTTTCTTTACGCTTCCTGTTACTTATTAGTGTAACCTATTTAAAAAAAATCACAGAAAACAGGAAATATTTTTTAGGTAGCCTTTCAAATTACCTGCATATACCGGACAATTTGTCTGGCAGATTGGGTTAGAGAGATGGGGCCGCTAACTGCAGGCAACGTGGCCAACTTTACTAAGAACAGCTACCAGGTGGTTCCGCGAGGCCAGGATCAGAATAGGAAAATGATGGAAAGATTGTTGAGGCCGGCTATTCCGGTTGCAAACTGGCGGTTAATTACAGATATCTGTTGCATTTTTACTCCAAACGTCTTTTGAAATTTTATAAATGACTGAAGCGTTTGATCTTTCCAGTAAAGGCCGCCCTTCCAATGAAACAATCTGCTCTCCCCCAAGTTTTACCAAAGCTTTCCGCGAACGTATATTGTTTTCGCCGATATAGAATACGATATTTTCAACAAAATTAAAGGCGTACCCCATCATCAGGCATTTCATAGATTTATTATAAACTCCGCCCCAATATTTCCTCGCAAGAAATGTCCAACCAATTTCAATTGCATTTTTTGATTCACTGATTGTGTGGAACCTGGTACTGCCAATTATTTCATCTGTCATTTTATCTATAACCGCAAACGCTCCCTTAGATAATATTGCATCACTAAAAAATATTTTAAAAACGCTTTCCTGGTACCTGTCCTTTGCAGGATGCATTTCCCAGATAAGTGGGTCCGATCCAATCTTATACAGATTTTCAAAGTCTTCTTCTTGTAAAGGCCTTAGAATAAGTAAATCATTTTCCAGGTATGGCTGTAAGTCAAAGGCTGCTTCCATCATAACTTTTGAATGAAGATTTGTGATACACGTATGCCGCAGAAACTAATATTGGAACAGGTTTATTATTGGGATTTGATTATGCATCCTGTTTCCGCTAAACCCGATTTTAATTTTTTGTATTTTTCATTTTCCAAAATAAAAATATTTGAAAAGTAAGAAGGCAGGCCTTCAGCGGAATTTTTTATTGAAGTTCTAATTTCAAAGTGCAGGTGTGGAAAAAAAGAACTTCCTGAAATGCCGATTGAAGCAAGTTCCTGATTCCCTTTCACAATGTCACCCACTTTAATTTTCAAACTGTTTTGCATCAGATGTCCATATACGCTTATAGTGTTATCCCTATGCTGAATAGCAATACAATTTCCGTAGAGTTCAAGTGAATTATTGGCAATTTGCGGTATATCAAATGTTCCATCATCTTTGTGAGTATTGGAAGCATAGATTACCCTGCCTTTAGCTACAGCAAAAACTTTTTTTCCATATCCAAAATAATTTTCCGGCTTGTCATTTTTGCCGGTGTATTGATTGTTCGCACTATCAAGCAACACAAAATCATAGGCATATCTCATAAAATTACTGGTAATGCCCAGTTGCCTGATAGGTTCAAACTCGTAATCAAAACGCCTATGATGAGAATAATAATCGTGGGCATCATAAACAAGTATTTTGCCTTTTAAAGGAAAAGTATATTTATCCTTTTGTATGAAATTTTCTGGTTTGATTACTGTCTTTACAACTATTTCTTCATTTTGATTAGTAGTTAAAGTGAATGTAAATTCTATTTTATTTAATGATACCCCCAAATTAAATTCTGAGAAAGGATTAAATAATAGCTTTTTTTCTTGTGGTATAAACAGCCTGTCAGGTATAGTCTGAATACCCGGAGCCGTACCGTTATTATCTAAAAAACGCTGTTGAATTATATGGTCATACCTGTCTAAAACAGTGGCAACTATTTTTGAGATGGTAAGACTATCTGCTGTGTTATTTTTGATTAAAAAATCAAAATTTAAATACTTTTTACTTTCACCAAGTTCTACAAAAACTTTTTCTGGTTTAGGCAGTATAGATACCTTCACTTGCGCTGTCGCAAAGGAATAAGTAAAAAATATGCATACTATTACTGTACTGATTTTTTTCATACGTAATTATTTTTATCTTACTTCCCAGGTTTATGCATCAAAAAAGGACATAAGATATTATCGAGTCCGCCTGGCGCTGATGCCCGATAAAGAAACAGCATTTCATTGAGACCGCAAAGCTAGCTTTGGCAACTGCATGGGTAAAAAAAAGTGCAGGATTGGTTAGAAATTTCCAGCCGCAGTATCTTTTATACCAGGAATTGGATGGATGAAAAAAGAGCCAATCTTACTATAGAAAATAAGAAGTGTTTTAATTTATTTAATATGCACGCCCTATTGCAACTCCACCGTGGAGCAAGGCTAGCCCGCTCGGAGTGTTGCTATACACTTTCCCTGGAAACCGTGTACCAAAAAAGATGTTATAATAGGTTGAATTTTTTTGATATTGATATCCAACATTAATGTACTCACTGTTTTTCCCTTTTAAGTTTTCATTTCCGGTCTTGTTAATTATAAATATGGGTTTACTGACAACCTGCTCTTCAAGAGATAAATAAAATGCAGAAAAATTTCTAATCGTTTTTCCCTTTTTAGCCCGCTTATTCAGGTTATGATACAGCCTTAATTCCCCCGATGCAAATACATTAAATAGCCAACTGAATTGCTCTTCGCCAAAAGCATCTATATTTACATATTCTCTGTTATAAGCAGGCCCAGCCTTAAAAATTATAGTGAATGGCCTTTTGATTTCACGTTCATAATTTCCTGTTACGGACAGTCTAGTGTCTGTTGATGCAGATAGCAATACCCGGAAAATATTTTGTTGAATTTCCATTTTGTAAGGGTCCGTTTCTTTGTTATTGTCTTTAATGATTTGTGAATTTGCATAACATGGAATTAAGAAAAGAAAAAGATAAAGTGATTTCATAAAACTTATTTCCAATGTTCAGAGTGTAGGAATTCCAACAGTTTCTCAATATATAAAGTCAAAATTAAAAATTTTTATTATTCAATCAACTAATTGCAGCAGTAACAATTACCCTTTCTGATAGTGAAAATAAAATTGCAAACTTCAAGGTTAGCTGCGCTGATCTTGATGGTGGGGGTTTGACAAACGCAAAGCCTCCACTGCTGCGCAGTGGTACGGGCTTTCTTGTTACTCCGCCCTGGCACAAGCTTGCGCAATGGCAAGGTTAGCTGCGCTGATC
>JBKJUT010000309.1:0-3506 GCA_046590515.1 Ferruginibacter sp. | reverse complement strand
GAATATTGACGCCAATGATAAAGCATCAAAAGTAATAGGAGAATTTTATAAGGACCAACTTCATTTTTTTTGCTTTATAAGCTTCTATATTTCCCACTCCGTTTTTCACAGCTCCATCTAACATTTTTTGCTGGTCCTTATAAAATTCTCCTATTACTTTTGATGCTTTATCATTGGCGTCAATATTCAGCTTTAAATCCTTCAGACGATCCATTGCCACCTTTGTTTTTTCCTCGGGAGTTTTAAACTGGTATTTAATGATCAGGTCCTGTGCTTTTAAGGAACTTATACTAAAAATGGCGAGCAGTGCGAAAAAGATTTTTTTCATAGTCAGTAAATATAAGGATTTGGTAAACCCGTAACAACATAACGCCCTCCTTTAACTTTTATTTTAAAGGAGGCCGGTACAGAAAGCTTTGGCAAATCCTGTAACCGGTCCTTGCGTTTTATAATTACTTATTGCTCCTCCTTTGAGGACGCATGGAAGGCTCAATTTCCTCTGACCATTTTTTAAACTGCTCTGCAGTAAGTAATGCCTTCAGCCTCGCATCGCGCTGATCACCAAATTCCTGGCGTTTTTTACGCATAGCTTCCCCATCGAAACTTCCGGCTTCACGCATTTCTTCCATGGCTTTCTGCTGGTTGGTGTAATAATCCAGGAAGACTTTTTGAGTTTTTACGCTCACATCATCATTTAACCTGAGGTCAGCCACTTTCTCCATAGCCGCCTTTGTTCTTTCTTCTACGGAAAGGCGTTGACCGCCTTGTGCCATTGCGGCGGACAGGCACATCATAACTCCCACGAATAATGCAAAATACTTTTTCATATATATATTTTTAATGTTTAGGATGCTTTTTGTCTTTGCCAATAAATATAGCAAAAGTGGTGTCAAATTTCTGTTGCTGTTGCAGGTTTCCAATTTTCCGGACCTCGCGCAAATGTTGCAGCATTCGCATCTCGGCATCCTTTTGCCGGTCTGCCATCTCCTGCGCGGAAACAATTATGGCTGAATCAGAATATCCCTGGGCAGCGAGGTAGTTTAACCTGTATTCCTTTTCCTGCCGCATCTTTCCAAACAGGCTGTCTGCATTTGAACGGAAATTTTTACGTAGAGAATCATAAAACTTCATTTGCTGATTATCGAAACCCAACTCTTTCTCAAGGTAGATAGATATGGAGTTACGCCGACCTTTGCCCTCGTCACGATTATGACTGTAAAGCCAGTATAATGTAACGGCATTGGCTACCAGTAGCAAAGCTATAATCAGTAATAAAACTTTTTTTTGATTGTTTGTCTGCATCAGGTTTATTGGTTTTCAAAATCATACAGGGAACCGGATGTGGCTGTTACATACACAGGCGCCTCAGGAGATTCCGCATTAATAAATGTGTTGGAATTTCTATCGCTGATAATTACCAGGTTAAGTATAGCTACCAGTAATATACCCAGCAGTGCTACCGCAGGCCGGGTTATAAATGCTGTAACCCGGTCCCAGATACTTTTTACATCAGGCTGGCGCAGAGAAGCCATAACCCGGGTAAACAGGTAAGGCCGGGGGGTAGCCCGGTTAGTATTGTCCAGGCTGTCCATAGCCTGCTCCACCAGAATTTTTATATCCGTTTTTTTATTCATTATAATGTTGTTCAAACCATGTTTGTAATTCTTTTCTCAGGTTCTTCCGGGCCCGGGCTAGCAATGATTCTACAGCACTGGTAGAAAGTATGTTAATGTGGCCGATTTCTGCCGGCGTCATTCCTTCCAGTTTATGCAGTACGAATACTAACCGTTGCATCGTGGGCAATTTCTTAAGTGCCGCAAAAAGATGACTGGCATTTTCTTTATTCTCCGCTACTACTCCCGGGTGTTCAAAATGAACCGGTTCTTCGCCAGGAGGTACATGGGAAAAAATCTGCAGCAGCCCTCCTCGCTTTTGCCGTTTTTTCTTTTTTTCAAAGTCAAGTGCCTTATTTATCGTTACCCGGTACAGCCAGGTTGATAAAAGGGAATCTCCCCTGAAACTTTCCCATGACTGGAACAATTGCACAAATACTTCCTGCGTAATATCTTCCGCATCTTCAGCATGCTGTACAATGCCGAGTGCTGTATTATATACTACATCCTGCCATTGGGTGACCAGCTTTTCATAAGCTTCCACATTTTCATTCCCCGTTACAGTTTTTACCTCGTTCAATTAAAATTTTATGGGCTTAAAGTTAATTAAAAGCCCCCACGCTGCGTCCCGCCTTCCCTGCCACCTTCATCGCGCCTTGGGGAAGCTTTTGCTTTACCGAAATTTTTAAGATTATAGGTCATGGTGAGCATAAAATATTGTTTTAATACTTCATTCTGCGCATCTTCAATATACAGGTTTGTTACTGTGCGTACCACGCTTTGATTTTGTCCTAACAGGTCAAATACCGATAGCTTAAGTTCCCCGGCATTATTCTTTAAAAATTTCTTACCCACACCCGCATTCCATAATGTATATACCTGGTTTAAACCTGCAGCCAGTCCACTGTTTTTCTGGTATGACACATCATTTTGCAGGAACCACCCTTGCTTATTAAGCAACTTAAGCTGAACTCCCAGGGACTGGTTTACGTACCGGCTGTTCAACGCAGAATTAGCATTTATGGCATCATTCAGATTTGCATTGTAAGAAAGGGTATAATCCACGTACTCACTGATATTACTGGCCAGCACTATCCCACCATTGTACACGTAGTTATTGGTGATTAAAACCGTTTTATTAACTATACCGGGTAAACGCGAATAGGTAAACCCTGCATTAAGATTGATGACTGACTTTATTCCTTTAAATGGCATACTGTAAGTAAAGAAAGTCCGCAGGTTTTTATAACCCTGCACATTTTCGGGCTTGGTAAGTTGTTCACCACGGGTAACTACATACTTCTGTTGAATTACCGAATCTGTACGCGGTACATATAGTGCATTGGTTATATAATTATTTGCCGTCTGCAGGAAAAGGTTGGCAAAAAAACTTTTACTGGTTTTTGAATTGGTATAAGTATACCGGCCGGCCAGCAGGTGAGTATATGATTGTTTAAGCGCCGGGTTGCCTACACTCACGTTCAGCGAATTCGTAGAAGGATTTACTACATCCTGCAATTGGTTGATTGAAGGAAAGTTGGTGGAGGCCCGGTAAAAAATGCGGATATTATCGGTGGCAGATAACTTTTTACGCCACATCAGGTTTGGCAGGACATCAGAAAACCCCTGGCTTACTGAAGTATTGGCCGGGAAAATACGCTGGCTTTCAAGGTTGGTGTGTTGAAAGTTCAGGCCGGCAGAGAACATCTCATCTTTACTTACCACTAACCGGTAACTAAGCCCGCCATTCTGGGTGGTAACTGTATTGTCAAATTTATTACTACGTGTCGTATCAAAGCGGGAATATTTATTGCCATCAAAGTTCAGCGCCTGCTGATCTGAGTTATTTTTCTGAACTGAAGGTTGATATTCAAATTGCAGAATTCCTTTTTT
>JBKJUT010000276.1:0-4652 GCA_046590515.1 Ferruginibacter sp. | reverse complement strand
GCGTATTTGAACTGGTGGCAAGGGAGCCCGGTTTATTTGCCGCGGCTTTTCCAATATGTGGTGGGGGAGATACATGCAAGGCTGGAGTTATGAAAAAAACATCCTGGTGGATATTTCATGGGGAAAAGGATAATGTAGTCTGGCCATCTTATTCAAAAAAAATGGCAAGAGCCTTAAAACAGAAACACGCAAAAGTTAAGTTGACCATATACCCGTTAGCCAATCATAACAGTTGGGACCCGGCCTTTGCCGAACCGGGCCTGTGGCCGTGGTTATTTTCTCAGCATAAATAATTATATGAGATACCCGTTTCTTATTGTATTACTTGCCTTTTATGGAACAGGCTGGTCACAGGTTGCCCGTCCTGCAGCAAACCCCTCAGCCTGTGTGTATGCCGGGAAAGCGCGGTTTACTGTATTGACCCCGGAGTTAATAAGAATGGAATGGAGTAGGGCAGGCTTTACCGATAGTGCTTCCCAGGTTTTCCTTAACCGGTATATGCCGGTACCGCCTTTTACAAGTAAACTTTCAGGTGGCAGGTTACTCCTGCAAACAGGCAGACTTTCATTGGAATACCTGGTATCTGTTGATTCATTTTCGTATAACAATCTCCTGGTGCGCTCACTTGATCCGGCTTTACCCTTTGAATGGCTACCGGGTTTGGAGGATTCATTTAATTTAAAAGGCACCATGCGTACCCTTGACGGCAAAGATGGGGGAGACCTGTCGATGCTGGAGGACGGGATACTGTCGCGCAGTGGCTGGGCACTTGTTAATGATTCTAAAACTTATTTATTGGGGAAGGATGGCTGGCTGCTCGACCGACAGGATTCACTGGGGCAAGACTGGTATTTTTTTGGGTATGGCCACGAATATAAAAAAGCCCTGCTTGATTTTACCAGGGTGGCCGGGAAAATACCATTGCCTCCCAGGTATGCCTTTGGTTATTGGTGGAGCCGGTACTGGATCTATGGGGAAAATGAAATGAAGGAATTGGTAACTACTTTTAAAGAACTGGGTGTACCCATGGACGTGATGATCATTGATATGGACTGGCATGATACTTACAAATTCAGGGGCAATGCCGGCGTGCCGGATGGGCAAGGCTCATTGGTTGGCTGGACCGGTTATACCTGGAACAGGAATATTTTCCCGGAACCAAAAAAATTATTGCAGTGGATGGAAGTCAGGCATATTAAAAATGCGCTTAACCTTCATCCTTCTTCCGGTATTTCTCCCATGGAAGAAAAATATTCAGCTTTTGCAAAGGCCTATCATTTTGATACTACGGGTAAACGTTACATTCCTTATTATGGTTCTGATAAAAAATGGGCTGCCATTTACTTTGACTCAGTCTTACATCCCCTGGAAAAACAAGGTGTGGATTTCTGGTGGCTCGACTGGCAACAATATTCCTTCGATCGTTTAAAGCCTGGTCTAAGTAACACCTGGTGGCTGAACCATTTATTTTTTACGGACATGCAGAAGCAAGGTAAGCGTCCGTTACTATTTCACCGATGGGGCGGATTAGGTAATCACCGTTACCAGGTTGGGTTCAGCGGGGATACATACACAACCTGGAAAACACTAGCCTTTCAACCGGCATTTACAGCCACGGCAGCTAACGTGGGTTATGGGTATTGGAGCCACGATATCGGCGGGCACCAGATAAGCCCGGTTCACCCGGGAGATATAAACGATGGAGAACTATTCCTCCGCTGGATGCAGTTTGGTGTATTCTCTCCCGTTTTGCGTACCCATTCAACAAAAAAAGCAGCTATTGATCGTCGTTTCTGGAATTTCAAGAATGAATTCCGTGATATTGTAGACCTGGTAAATTTGCGATACAGGTTGGCTCCATATATTTATTCAGCGGCACACAGTACCACCGAAACAGGTGTAGCATTGTGCCATCCTTTATATTATGAATACCCAGGTAAAATTGAAGCGTATGCTTTCAATCAATCCTATTATTTTGGAGAAAAAATGATTGTGTCGCCCGTCACCGTAAAAACAGACAGCCTTAATTTCCTGGCCCAACAGCAGTTGTGGTTGCCTGAAGGGGAATGGGAAGAGTGGTTAACCGGCACCCCACTGTCAGGAAATAAAATTTATGACCGGGGCTTTTCTAAATCAGAGATCCCTTTGTATGTAATGTCAGGCTCCATCATTCCTATGTATCCTGAAGGAATAAAGAACCTGCAGGAGGTAGAAAACACTATTGAACTGGCGGTGTTCAGGGGTAACGGGGAAGGTGAGTTGTACCTGGACGATGGAATGAGCAATGACTACCTTTCTGGCAGATACAGGAAGACGAAGTACACACAGAAAGTGGAAGGAAGTAATACTACACTCACCATTTTCCCTTCTAAAAGCGATATTATTCTTCCCCAGGCTATGCAATATGTGATCAGGTTGAACCGTGGCCTGCCCCCGCAACGTGTCATTGTAAACGGAAAACTATATTCATACCAGCCGATAGCCCATGCCGGTAGTTGGACTTATCTTGGTGAAACTTTAGAGACTGTCATCACCTTGCCTGCCGTTTCAGCCACCAAAAAAATAAACGTGATAATAGAAGGGGACAAAGAATGGAATAGCTACATCCAATATACTGCAGGTTACCGTGGTTTTGTAGGCAGGCTGAAGGTAGCTATGGAAAAAATAAAATTCGAAATTTCGGCAGTGGACTGGGGAGCGGCCATACCGGATGAACTTCTATATGAAGAAAGTCTTCCCGTCCGGATCAACTACGAACCGGGTAAAACAAAACAATTGTTACTGGAAAACAGGAAAAATGTACATAATCTCCGCCAGGTAATCATGAGAATACCAGATGCGGATAAAAAAAACCTGCAGAAAATTTGTGACTATTTGATGCTACCGTCAGAATGATCAGGCCGGCTTCATGGCTTGCTCCTCAATTTCTTCCATGCTGATACCACTATGGCTCTCATCGTAAATACAGCTTCCGTTCCTGATGAGTAATACCTGGGGTGATTCATGGTCTACGTCGAATTCCTCTGCCAGTTTGCGTGAAAGTGACTGGTATCTTAATAAATCAAGATAATAAAAATCAATTCCTTCAGGTTTGCCTGCGCGTTCCAGCCTGTTCTTGGCCATGCTGCTGATAGAGCAACGGGTGCTATGTTTAAATATAACCTGGGGGGTATTTGTAGAAAGTGCTTTTATCTGTTCTAACTGCTTTTCTTCAGTAAGTTGATTCCATTCCATAGGTAAATCTTTATAGCGTATAGAGCTATTATTGTGCCACAGCAGGACAACCGGTTTTACGGCTTGCTCCACAACTGGTGATCGTAGTGGCTAATGCTAATAGTAAAGTAACAGCAATTAATATTTTTTTCATGTGTGTTGATATTAGGATTGTAAAGATAATTTATGCTGGATAAACGGTAAAATTAACTGAAAAGTACTTTTGTTAAATAAATTAGTTGCTTTTAGTGTATATATTTTTTGATAGGGGTAACTTTGTTCAAAACTTATTAATGCTACAACTTACCCGACCTGTTGCTTTTATTGACCTGGAAACCACAGGAGTTAACCTATCTTCCGACCGGATAGTGGAGATTGCCATCATAAAAGTGCTCCCGGACGGGACCCGGCAGGTTAAAAGAAAATTAATAAATCCCCAAATACCTATTCCGAAAGTGACCAGTGATATTCACGGGATTACAGATGAAATGGTAAAGGATGCGCCTACCTTTAAAGAAGCAGCCAATGAAATCAAGCAATATCTTGAAAACTGCGATCTCGGAGGTTACAACAGCAACCGGTTTGATATTCCTATGCTTATGGAAGAATTTTTACGGGCGGGGATGGACGTTGACCTGACTGACCGGCGTATGGTGGATGTGCAACACATCTTTTACACCATGGAGCCAAGAACGCTCACCGCAGCGTATAAATTTTATTGCCAGAAAGAACTGGTTAATGCCCATAGTGCGGAAGCTGATGTAGAAGCCACAATTGATGTGCTTATGGCCCAGGTAGAACGGTATGATAAGCTCGGGAACTCACTTGACAGTATCCTGGGTTGTATTGGTGAGGAGAAGATTGTGGATTATGCCCGCCGGTTTTGTTTTGATGATAAAAATGTAGAAGTATTCAATTTTGGCAAATTCAAAGGGCGCTCAGTTTGCGAGGTTTTAAAAAATGAGCCGCAATATTATGACTGGATGATGAAAGGAGATTTCCCATTACACACCAAGAAAAAACTGACTGAATTGCTGAACCGCACCTTGTTAAAAAATACTTAGGTACATTTTTTTTGCCCGTCCACTGTATATTTAATAGTAAATTTGGCTGAGCCAATCAATAAATTTGGAAAAAATAGTCATAATACCCACCTTCAACGAGAAGGAAAATATTGAGGCCATTATCTCTGCAGTTATTGGTTTGCAACAATCCTATCATGTTCTTGTAATTGATGATGGATCCCCGGATGGAACTGCCACTATAGTTAAATCATTGTTTTCCCGTTATCCCGGCCAACTCTTCCTGGAAGAAAGGCATGGTAAATTAGGCTTAGGAACTGCTTATATTCATGGGTTTAAATGGGCTATGAATATAAGCAGTTCCTAAGCCTAATTTACCATGCCTTTCTTCCAGGAAGAGTTGGCCGGGATAAGGGG
>JBKJUT010000008.1:0-12282 GCA_046590515.1 Ferruginibacter sp. | reverse complement strand
ATCGTTCATCATCAAACAGCCCTGTATAACATCACTGTGGCCGCCCAGGTATTTGGTAGAAGAATGCATTACTATGTCTGCGCCCAGGTCAAGAGGGTTTTGCAGGTAGGGTGAAGCGAACGTGTTATCCACGCAAAGAAGTGCGCCTGCCGGTGCCGCAATTTTCGCCACTGCCGAAATGTCCGTAATATTCATGAGCGGATTGGTAGGAGTTTCTATCCAGATAAGCCTGGTCTTTGGAGTTACTGCCTGGCTGATATTTGTTACATCAGTTGTATCCACGTATTTAAAAACGATGCCGAATTTTTCAAACACTTTTGTAAATAACCGGTAAGTGCCACCATACATATCATTGGCCGCAATCACTTCATCACCCGGGTTCAGCAATTTGATTACTGCATCTGTGGCAGCGACTCCGCTGCTGAATGCCAGTCCGAATTTCCCATTCTCTATAATGGCCAGGGCTTTTTCAAGGGCGAACCGGGTAGGATTCTGGGAACGCGCATACTCGTATCCTTTATTTTGGCCCGGTGCTGTCTGCACGTAGGTAGAAGTCTGGTAAATCGGGGTCATGATGGCGCCTGTAGAAGGGTCAGGCTCTGCACCGGCATGTATAAATTTAGTGGCTATCCTGTAATTATCGGGATCTTGTTTCTTGCTCATCTGTAATCAGTTTGAAATGCAAAAATAGGATAACAGGTTAACACTGCCCTAAAAGTTGATTGTATAGTTTCGCTCTTTATCCCGGCTGATTCAACATATTTGCCGCACATAAGTACCGCCAGTCAAAATTGTCGGCCTCATGCGCATTTTTTGCAATGCCTTTTTTATCCAGCACTGAAGGTTTGAGAATATCCTGTTTTACCAACTGTTCCTTTGCTGCCTGCGTGTATTCTATGAAGCGGGCTTCCTGCATCCACGATTTTTGCGGAGGTTCGTAGCCGATTTTGTCGGTTCGCCAGGTAATACTTGCCGGCAGTTTGTCTTCCATTAATTTTCTCAATATCCACTTAGGATAACCATCCCTGATTTTATAGGAAGAAGGGAGGCAGAAAATAAACTGGACAAGTTCTGCATTTAAAAAAGGGAGGCGTACTTCGGTGCTGTGAGCCATAGCATTCCGGTCTGAAAACCGCAACAGTTCTTCAAGCCCGTTGGTCATGGTATTAAAATACAATATGTCGTTTAACTTGGTGATAATTGGTTTGTGAATACCTTCCCATTCGCGTCCTCTCAGGTTTGCCAGCAATGAGATGCTGACATCCTCATTGTGGATGATGCGTTGGTATTCCTTTTTCTCCAGGGCAATGGCGGCATGAGAAGGAAGGAAGGCTGCCAGCACATTTTTCAATCCCCAGATCGGCTGTATATGATTTTTCCGCAAAGCATACCTTTCACTTTTAGCCCTGGAAATTCGACCCCGGCTTACGATTTCCTGCAGGTACCAATGTATATACTTGTGATAACCGGCAAGTATTTCATCTGCGCCCTGTCCATCAAGTAATACCTTTACCCCCTGCTGCCGCGCCAGTTCAAACACCCGGTACTGGGCATTGATGCTGGAGGAAGGGAATGGCTCTTCCTGGTGGTAGGCCATTTTTTCAAAATCTCTTATAAACTCATCGGCTGTAGGCGTTACCTGGAAATTTTTTACCTGGAAAGCCTCCTGTACCTGGTTTATATACCTGCTTTCATCTTTTTCAAACCCCGGGAATACTGCGGAAAAAGTGGAAAAATTGCCTGACAGGTTTTTGTGGTGGAGGTCCCGTGAAATATAAGATACTATGGTTGAACTATCCAGTCCACCGCTCAGGCTGGCCCCCACCGTTACATCACTCCGCAATCTTTTATGGATGGAAGCTGACATTAATATTTCAAATTTATGTAATGCCTGGGCTTCGGTATATTTCTGAGTGACCTGTTTGTCTATATTCCAGTAACTGGTTATTTCAAAACGGTTAGATATACTATCAAGCTCAAGGTAATGGGCAGGAGGCAACGAAAAGATATATTTATAAAATGTCTGCGATTTGTTGGTAGGATTTTGCACATAGCCGAGGGTGAGATAATTAAGCAACATCTTCTCATCAGCAACCCGCTCCACCCCGGTAGCCCAAAAGGCTTTCATTTCACTGGCGAAAAAAAATGCGCCGGCTGTATGGTGGTAATAAAAAGGTTTTTCTCCAAAACGGTCACGGGCTGCAAACAGGCGCTGGTGTTTTTCATCCCAGATGGCAAAAGCGTACATGCCATCAAAAATCTGCAGGCAACGGTTCTGGTAATAATCATAGGCAGCCAGGATTACTTCTGTGTCACTGGTAGAACGGAATGTGTATCCGGCTTTTTGAAGATCCTTTTTTATTTCCAGGTAATTATAGATTTCTCCATTATAAACAATAGTATACCTGTCTAAATAATGCATTGGCTGTGCACCGGTTTCCGTGAGGTCAATAATAGAAAGACGCCGGTGCCCGAAGCCTGCCGTGTTTTTTTCATTCTTCCAGAAACCCTCGCCATCAGGCCCCCGGTGCCGTAGCGCATCTGTCATCTGCTGCAACGACTGGTCGTTTACAAGTGAAGTGTATTGTGAGATGATGCCTGATATGCCGCACATAGGAAATAGTTCTGGTACGAAGCAAAGCCAAAAAAATGACATACCGGCCAGTAGGCAGTATGTTTATTTAAAAGTTACAGGCAGAAGGGCTTTTACATTGTCCCAGGCCATCAACAGGTCGGTTCCGTGGGTAGCAGGTAAAAAAACCATGGTGAAGTCTTCCACGGGCGGCATAAGTTCCATTACCGGAATATCTGTCCTGAAAATATCTTTTGAAGGATCCATATGCAGCCCCCATGTATACAGGTTAGTATTAAAAACAATCGTCCAATGATCCTGGAATGGGATGCAATACATAACATAACGCCCACGGGCCAGCGCATGACCCTGGATTGTAACATCTGTAAAAAATTCTATCTCAGTAGCTTCATTGGCACCCAGGCGCCATTCCTGTCCATATTTTACCAGGCTTTTTTCGCCACTGCCGAAAATATTCCTTTGTTTTTTATGAGGCCGGCTATACAGTATCCGCGCTTGGGGGTTTCCTGAAGAATCATTGCCACTCATTTTCTGTAAGGGGTAATTGCCCGGGAAATAACTCATATCCATCTGCGACTGGTCAAACGGCAGGTAAGGGTTCTGGTTGGCAGACTTTGCTGAATCAATAAAGATAGTATCAACTGTCTCCTGCTTTTTGGTTTTACAGGAAATGACCAGAAATGCTGGTAATGTCAATATCAACAACCGCTTCAAATATTTATTCATAATGCAGTTTACAAAGTAATTGGCAAACTTACCTGTATATCATCCCAGGCAATAATAAGTGCAAAGCCTTCCGCAGATTTTTCAAACGTCATTCCAAATGGATCTAATGATTCAGCCTGCTTTTCTGCGGGCACTTCCATTCTGACCAAATCTTTTTTCTCATCATATTTAAATGAACCCCAGATGTCGGTCTCCTTATTAATGATAATCGTCCATTTGTTTGTATCGGGAATAGCGTAAAGCGTATACCGGCCTTTCTTAATCCGGGTATTATTGATTTTTACATTCTGGTAAAATTCAATTTCACTGGCCTCGTTGGCACCAAGCCGCCAGACTTTTTTATATTCGATGAGGTCTCCAAATATAGCCCTTCCGTTTTTTTGTGGCCGGCTGAAAATAGCCCGGGCTAACAAAGGTTCCTTCACTTTATCCTGGATTTTAAGCAAAGGATAATTCGCAGGATAATATACCATGTCCATTGGTGACTTATCTACTACCGGGAATTTACCTTGTGCAGAAGCTGCACTACTGATTACTATCAATGCCGCTATCCAGAACAGTTGCTTCATCTTTTTTTGTAAAGATAATTATTCACCCTCTAATAATTCCTGAAGGATACTACCGGAGAAATTTTTTAACATTGGGAAAAACCTGCGGTAGTGTACTTCCATCTCTGGGAGGTGGTTACAGAAAATGGAAAAGGCATTATCGGTTTCAGAAAGATATTTTGCCCTGTGAGCCAATCCTCTGAAACTTTTTTCTATCCCGGAAGTAAACCGGTAATTATATAACCAGTTTTGTTGCTGCATGTGAGGCAACATCGCCTGGAATACAGGAGGAAAGGGTCCGGGATGTTCGCGCAATTGCAGGTAAGTGTGCAATGTAAATGATTCCAATGCCTGGGGGGAAGTAAATTCAGATGTATCGTTTGCCAGGAAGTAATCGTACACAATATCTGCGAGTGGGCCGGCATACAGGCGGTAATCAGCCCTGAAAAATTCTTTCAGATCGCGGGTGGCTGGATGATTGTCTGTAAAGTGATCGATGGCACGGTGCAACCTGATTCCCTTCTGTACCTGGGGAGTGTAATCAAACAGCTTTTTGCCTTTTACAAAATCACTGATCATGTTTCCTGCCAGGATATCAGGGTTGTTAAACGAAAGATAGGCGTGCGCCAGTAAATTCATTCTTAAAGGTAAGGAAGCCAACTATTTTTGCACCTTTTTTAGAAGCCAGTCACCAATTAAACTTAGTACTTCTGGTGCGATGGTTTCTTCTAAGAGACCATATTCCTTTACGGTACATTTGGTACAGTGCTGGAATAAATGATTCAGTCCTTTCATTTCATGAACCTCAAAATCAGATTTTGACCTGGACAAACCCGCTTTAATTCCTGACAGGTTAGATTGTGATAATACCTGTATATCCTTCTCTCCATTTAAGGCCAGCACTTTGGTATGAAGCTTTTCCAGTACAGGCTGCGGGTCGTAACGCATAAAATACCTGAACCATGGGTTGCCGAAAATATCTACAAAATCCCTGACAAATTTTTCCTGGTCAGATGGATGCGCCAATGATAATTCTGTTTGTATGGCGGGAGAGACTTCGCTGATCCAATCCTGCATCACTTTTTCTGCTGCCGCGTCTCCTGTCTCATTACTGGATACAATAGCAAAAGTAATCTGGCTGTACAACTTACCGTATGCCGTAACCGCTTCTTTAGACAGGCCGTTTGAACTGAGGATAGCTTCGTTTTGCTCTCGCATCAATATGGTGGACTTTATACCTGGTGCTGCCAGTAAAATTATAAAATCTATATCATGCCGGCTCACAGCTACGAGGGGAGCAATCAGGCCACCTTCGCTATGGCCTAACAGCCCCAGCCTGGTTGTATCAGCTTCGGGGCAGGTTGCCATGAATTGAACAGCAGCATCTGCATCGCTCGCAAAATCCAGGCTCGTGGCATTTTTAAATTCACCGGTACTCTTCCCGGTGCCGCGGTCATCAACACGTAATACTATAAATCCACGGCGGCTGAGGTAGTCCGCTAATACTGCAAAAGGCCGGTGACCCATTATTTCTTCATCCCGGTTTTGCGGACCGCTACCGGAAATCAACAACAATGCGGGGTAAGTTTCTTTTATTTTACTATTTGAGGACTTTGGAACTGTCAGGGTTCCGCTGAGTTTAATGTCGTGGTTATAAAATTCTACCTCTTGTGATGTATAAGGAAAAGGAGGAGCGGGATTTTGCGGACGCGGCAGCACTGTTACCTTAAGTAATTTTTTCAGTTGCAGTGGCACCATTCCGCCCTGGATAAAATATCCGTCGATGGTAGAATCGGTGCTGCGTTTGCCTGAATACGCAATGCCGAATTTTTTCATGGAAAGAAATACCGAGTCTTTACTTATGTAAGTTACTTCAACCGGGAGTCCATATGCGCCCTGGTCGGGGCTATTCATTGTTACTGCCGGTTGGTCACCGGTTCCTTTAAAATCAAATCCTATCCGCAATGATACAATTCCGTTAATCCGGCCTTCCCAATTGCCGGTCCAGGTAGATTGAGCTGAAGTTAACAGGCTCCAGCATGTAAGAAGAATAAGTATTAATGGCTTGATCATTGATTTAAAGTTAATAATTAGCCTGTAAATACCATAATCTATAAATGGCTTTACTTTATAACTGTCTATACAAAATCATATTTTTGCCGCCATTACTCAGCGCAATAAAAAATTTTACAATATGAAAAAAGGTCCTGTTTCAGAATACATCGTGCATCATTACCGTCACTTCAATGCTGCCTCTTTAATTGATGCGGCTAAAGGCTATGAAACTCATTTAATGGAAGGAGGAAAGATGATGGTAACACTCGCAGGTGCTATGAGCACGGCCGAACTGGGATTGAGTTTTGCCGAAATGATCAGACAGGATAAAGTAGCTATCATCAGTTGTACAGGCGCTAACCTGGAAGAAGATATAATGAACCTGGTGGCGCATAGCCATTATAAGCGGGTGCCTAATTACAGGGAACTCACCCCGCAGGATGAATGGGATCTCCTGGAAAATCATTACAACAGGGTAACGGATACGTGTATCCCGGAAGAAGAAGCATTCAGGCGTTTACAACAGCACATTCATAAAATCTGGAAGGATGCTGAAGATAAAGGGGAGCGGTACTTCCCGCATGAATATATGTACCAGATGCTGCTTAGCGGGGTGCTGGAGCAATACTACGAGATAGATCCTAAAAACAGCTGGATGCTGGCTGCGGCACAAAAAAATATCCCTATTGTAGTGCCGGGTTGGGAAGACAGTACCATGGGCAATATTTTCGCTTCATATATTATCAAAAATGAAATGAAAGCCTCTACTATGAAGAGCGGGATAGAGTACATGGTGTGGCTTGCTGACTGGTACCGTAATAATTCTTCCGGCAAGGGAGTAGGTTTTTTCCAGATCGGTGGAGGTATAGCCGGCGATTTTCCTATTTGCGTAGTGCCTATGATGTACCAGGACCTCGAATGGCATGATGTACCTTTCTGGAGCTATTTCTGCCAGATATCAGATTCCACAACTTCTTACGGCTCTTATTCCGGCGCCGTTCCCAATGAAAAAATTACGTGGGGCAAACTGGATATCAAAACGCCTAAGTTCATAGTGGAAAGTGATGCTACTATTGTAGCTCCTCTCATTTTCGCGTATGTATTGGGCTGGTAAGCGCAATAAAACAAGTCATATGAAAACAGCATTTTTGATTGTGCTCATGGCGGTGGCCATAGACAGCGTGTGTGCGCAAACGTCATTACCTGTTCCTCTCAATATTAAAGCAGTTTATGAACGGAATACGCGCAGCCACAGCGGGCAGCCAGGCAAAAACTATTGGCAGAATGGCGCAGCCTATGTGATTGATGTAGCTTTTGATCCGGCTACGAGGCTTTTAAAAGGGGTTGAAACCATCACTTATTATAACAACAGTCCTGATACATTAAAAGAACTGGTCTTTAAACTTTATCCTAATATTTATAAGAAAGGCAGTCCCCGCTTAATGAAAATTGAACCCGACGATGCCGGGGAAGGAATGATGCTTGACAGCCTGCGTATACATGCTGCCACAGGCCTCCCGGCATATACACCTGCTCACAGGGTTGACGGCACCAATATGATGGTTTCCATTAAACCGTTAAAACCTCATGACAGCCTGGTTATCTTTATAGGTTTTTCTTATACCCTGAACAAACGCTCGCATATACGTACAGGTGAGGTGGAGCCAGGAGCGTACTTTATAGCCTATTTTTTCCCAAGGATTGCGGTGTATGATGATGTAGACGGCTGGAACCGGTATCCCTACCTGGGCACCCAGGAATTTTATAATGATTTCTGTGATTTCAGGGTATCGTATACAGTGCCGGCTGATTACCAGGTATGGTCTACCGGCGACCTGCTGAACCCAGGGGAACTCTACCAGCCAAAATACCTGGAGCGCATCAGGTTGGCGGAAAACCAGGATGCTGTAAGGGATATCGTAGACAGCACCGAAGCAAAAGCAAAGCAAATTTTAGTACCCGGGCCACATACCTGGCGGTTTTCGGCCAGCCATGTCAGTGATATAGCCTTTGCTGCCAGCGATCATTATGTCTGGCAAAGCAGCAGCGTATTGGTAGACAGTATTACGGGAAGACGTACACGGGTAGACGCCGTGTTCAACCCGAAGCACAAGGATTATTATTACGTAGCAGAGGATGCACGTAAAACCGTAAAGGCAATGAGTTTTAATTTTCCCCGCTGGCCTTTTCCTTACAGTCATGAAACCGTGTTTGACGGACTGGACCAGATGGAATATCCGATGATGGTAAACGACAACCCGGTAGAAGACCGTCATGAAAGTATTGAACTGACAGACCACGAAATTTTCCATACCATGTTTCCTTTTTATATGGGAATAAATGAAACCAAATATGGCTGGATGGATGAAGGATGGGCCACTATCGGTGAATGGATCATCTCACCATTGATTGACACCTCCATCGTGGACGAATATGGTATCCAGCCTTACAACAATAACGGCGGGAAAGAGACTGACCTGCCTGTTATGACCCTGACTACCCAGCTAACCGGTACGCCCTTCTTCCTGAACAGTTATCCCAAGCCTGCCTTAGGATACCTGTTTGCCATGGATATTACAGGAGATGACAGATTTTATAAAGGCTTACATACTTACTTCCGTAACTGGAACGGCAGGCATCCGTTACCGTGGGACTTCTTCAACAGTATGAATAGTGGCAGCGGGGTCAACCTGAACTGGTTCTGGAAGCGATGGTTTTTTGATAACAGCTATCCCGACCTGGGCATACTTTCAGTTAGAGGTAAAAGTAAAATTAAGGAAGTGGTTATTTTGAATATCGGCGGCAAACCTGTACCGGTTGATCTCACTATCCATTTTTCTGACGGCACTACTGAAAAATTACATCGAAGTGCCGCGGCCTGGGAAAAGGGATCTAAATTAAAGATCAGTTTCACTACTATCAAACAGGTTCGCCAGGTTGTACTTGGCAGCACTTATGTGCCGGATGTAAATAAGAAAGACAATACCTGGATAATAAAATAAAAAACCCCGGCGGTTTGCCGGGGCAGTAATTATCTCGAACCCATATTTAAAGGGATATCGCGTTTGAGAAATCCATCACGGTTCGCCATTTCCCAGGCTGTATGAAAAATCATGCGTACACGCTTTTCATATAAAGGCCAGGTAATTTTTTCGATGGTATCTGTGGGCTTGTGGTAATCGGCCTGTAACATCCCGTCATAAAAGAACAGGATTGGTACTCCTTTACGGGCGAAATTATAATGATCGCTGCGGAAGTATATCCGGTTCTTATCATTAGGGTCGTCATATTTATAATCAAATTCAAGTTTAGTGTATTTATTATTTACTCCTTCATTAATTCCCGGTAATTCACTGCTTAATTTATCGTGACCGATCACGTATATGTAGTTCATAGTATCGCCTTTCTTTTTTTCGGTATCAATTCTTCCTACCATATCAGTATTCAGGTCTACAGAAGTTTTATCCAGCGGATATACCGGGTGTTCACTATAATACTGGCTACCCAGCAAACCTTTTTCTTCACCACTTACCGTCATGAAAACGATGGTACGTCTTGGGCCTTTTCCTTCTGCCCTGGCCTGGGCAAAAGCTTTTGCCATATTAATGACAGCGACTGTTCCACTGCCGTCATCATCTGCCCCGTTATAAATTTTTCCATCACGCACGCCCAGGTGATCATAGTGAGCAGTAAGGAAAACATATTCATCTTTTTTGTCCGTGCCTTCAATGATCCCCAGCACATTACTTGAATTTATGGTAGAACGGTCTTTTTCAATTTTCAATTCAATTTTCAATTTGCGGGAAACCGGTTCAGCGGAGCTTAAATTCCTACCATCCCTGGCCCGGCTGATTAATGAATCAGTATTGGTTTTAAATAGGATTTTAGCATAGTCATGACTGATCATGGCATAATTGAGTACAGGCTGGTTGGCAGCTGTAGGAAATATAAGACTAGACTTCTTACTGCTTTCAATATTACGGGAAGTGAAAGTGGCCGATACCGGATTAATGATAATGGCGCCCACAGCACCTTTTGCGGCAGCCAGTGATAATTTTTTTCCGAGGCCCGGGAAAGTCCAGTCGCTGGAGTTCTTTGTGCCTGAAATAATATACTTGCCGTTCTCCTTAGGTTCTCCCAGGAAAAACACGACTATCTTATCTTTTACATCGAGGTTGGTATAATCTGAATAATTCGGTTCTTCAATACCATAACCCACGAAAGCCACATTTTTGCTTTTAATTTTTTTAGTAATGTTGGTAGAGGCAGGGCTGATATAATCTGTGCCATAGACGGCATTTTTTCCATCTATCTCTAATTTGCTTTTAATGAGACTGTCTTTATAAAGCGGGAAATACTGGCGGTAACCATTCAGGCCTTTAGCCGGTAAAAGGCCAAATGCTTTGAATTGCGATTCTATATAAGCAGCGGCTTTCCTTTCTCCTTCAGTACCGGTTTCCCTTCCTTCCATATCGTCGGCAGCAATAACAGCCAGATGTTGTTTAAGCGTTTCAGCAGTAATGATATTGGCATAACGCGCAGGCTCATCTACCTGTGCCATTACAGTAAAAGCACTGAAGAGAATCGGAATGAACAGAAAATGTTTCATGTAAGGTTTGTTTAGTTACCGTTTTCTTTAAAAACAGTAATGGGAAATAAAAGCAAATTAAGAAAAATTGAAGGCAGTTGAATGTATTTTGTATAAGCGGTACAACTACCTGTAGTCGTTAGCAATGCAGGTCTGCTATCTTTGCCACACGGTTTGAATGACGGCCACCTTCAAATGCGGTGTTCATAAAAATATCCAGCATTTTTTCTGCGTCACCATCCCTGACAAATCGGGCAGGTATGCAGATAATATTCGCATCATTATGTTTGCGGGCAAGTTCAGCGAGTTCTTCACCCCAGCAGATCGCAGCGCGGATGCCCGGGTGTTTATTGGCAGTTATGGCTACACCGTTTGCGCTGCCACATAACAAAATCCCAAAAGCTGCTTCCCCGTTCTCCACGGCAGAAGCCACGGGATGGGCAAAGTCAGGATAGTCTACAGAATCTTTATTGTATGTACCATAATCTTTAAAGGTCATTTCTTCACCTTCCAAAAAGGATATGAGATCTTCTTTACAATCAAATCCTGCATGATCGCAGCCTATAGCTATGGGTTTTGAAGAATCGAATATGTACATGATTGGTTGTTTTAAAAGTGTAACAATACCTCCCTGCTGTAACAGCTCATAACAAATTTAAAACTTATTCACCGTGGATATGTGGTAACCTTTTTTTTAACTCCATTCTTTTTCCTGCACTAACCGCTCCTTTTCCACACGGGAAGCAATTATTACACTCAATTCAAACAGGATAAGTAACGGGATAGACACAATGGCCTGACTCGTCCAGTCGGGAGAAGGAGTTATGACGGCCGCCAAAATAAGGATGATTACGAAGGCGTATTTGCGATACTTGCGTAGAAATGACCCTGAAACAATTCCGATTTTTGCTAAAACGAAGGCCATAACAGGTAATTCGAAAGCAATGCCGCAACCTAAAATAATGTTGTTTATAGTGTCAATATAATCATCCAGGGTAGGCATATATTTATACGCTCCTGTAGCGCCGAGAGTGAAGTTGGCTAAAAAGTTAAATGTAAAAGGAGCCAGGAGAAAGTAACCGAATGCGGCCCCGGTAAAAAAACATAAGGAAACCCAGAAGATGCTGGTGCGGGAATATTTTAATTCTTTGGGTGACAGGGCAGGTTTAATGAATTTCCAGAGTTCCCAGAACAGGTAAGGGAATGACACTATTAAACCGCCGATCATAGCGATGGATATGGCCGACATAAACGGGCCACTGATAGTATTTCCCTGTAACGGTATATTTACAGGAGGCATACACAAGGTTTCACCTAAATGCATGTAATGGCCCAGATTACAAAGGGCACCATATGTAATGAAGTTGGAACGTGCAGGGGCATAAATCACATTATCAAACACCCAATCTATATTTATAAAAATTGCAATGACGGCCACCAACCAAACGATCACCCCCCTGACAAGGTGCCAGCGCAACGCTTCCAGGTGATCAATAAAACTCATTTCAGGCACTTCCTGGTCTGCAGTACTCCGCAATTTTTTTAAAAATGACCCTGTTTTACTTGTTGATGTTGACAAAATATGTGATTATGTTGCAAATGTAATAGTTCCTAATGTACGCTAAACCACCGGCTCCTGTTTTGAATAAAATTTTTTACAACGCCATAAACCAATTCCGTCACGTACAGGGGAATAAAAATCCTTCCCATACCCCACCTTATTAAAATAACTGTATAATTTTCTACAGTAGACCGTATTAATAAATAAGAAA
>JBKJUT010000025.1:0-3872 GCA_046590515.1 Ferruginibacter sp. | reverse complement strand
GCCGGGAACCTAAACCCTTCCCGGCTGTTTATAAAACATCCGAAAAAAAAGTATTATGAAATATTCAACATTTAGCCATTTAATTATGAAAAGTCTTTTCATCAGTACACTTCTCGTTTTATCGATGGGGAGTATGGCTCAGGAAGCCTTGAGAGGTTCTACTGTTGCTGATCCTAAATTAGGAGAGGTAAACCTGACTGATATGTCCGGTCGTATGCTCGATCCGGATAACCTGCAGGCAAACCAGGTTCTCAAATTGAGAATACCTGTATCCAATGCAAGTGCCGGCAGCAAACTGCCCGCAGGCTCTGCCAAAATAAAGATCGGCTTTGGTTCAAAGCTTCAGATCATTCCTGGATTTGTGGTGGATGCACCGGGATTAAATAATTATTTTACCTGGAATGCTTCAATGAACGGCGGCCAGCAGGAAGTAACCGGCGAATTGATAAATGAACTGCCGGCAAACACCCAGGAAATTACCGTTGCCTTTAAAGTGAAAGCCATCATTTCCGGAACTTCTACCATTACGGCGAATTTTTTATTAACGAACCATCATACCCAGTTTGTATTGTCTGATCTCAATCCTAATAACAATTCAACCTTTCTTCAATATACCATTTCCTCAAAGCCTGCAACGGCAGGTCCATTGATTAAATTAACCACTTTAACAAGAGCGGGATGTGCTGTAAATCTTTCCTTTTCAACTGAAAATGAAGCCAGCATCAGCAGGTATGATATTGAGGCCAGCCGCGACGGAAATTCCTTTATAAAAGTAGGAGGGGTTAAAGCTGCTGACATGATAATTTATAATTCAAGTTTTGCTTTAACACCGGTTATAGAAACCCAATACATGCTGGTTAGAATCCGGTCAGTAAATACAGATGGCAGATATAATTACAGCCAGTCTGTACTGGTAGCAGGAATATGTGAGAAAACGCAGCCCTGGGCACTTAATGTGTATCCTAACCCTGCATCAAATGTAAAAGCTGTAACCATCAATACAAAAGAAGGCGAATTCAAAGGGAAGTATAAGGTTAGTTTACTGGACCTGAGCGGACAATTGATACAGGTCAAAGACATGCAGTTGGATAAGACTACTTCCTTCCGTTATGAATTTGGAGATATTGCTGCAGGAAAGTACCTTATACAGGTAGTGAATGCAGAGGGTTCCCAGTCTGGCACAATGAAATTCGAAAAATTATAAATACAGTATAGATTATAAAAAAAACTCATCGGTAAAATGATGGGTTTTTTTTAATTATAGCCATTTTCCTATGACAAAATTTTTTGGTGAAATACCTATAAAATCGCGTGTTTATTAATGTTTTAACAACACAAAGATTTATATTTGATAAGTAATATTTTTTCCGCCACTAGCCCCACTTTTTGAATTACAAACTGCCTTTACTTCACTGATTACATTCCGAATATGAAAACATTTTTACTTACATTTTTAATTGCACTTTCATTCAACAGTAATAGCCAGACTGTCGTATTTGCAGACCCTGGAGTAGGTTCATTATATATTACCAATAGTGGTGGTGCTACCGTTGATGCCAATAACCTTTCCATCAACCAGCCCTATATTTTAAATGTGCCGCTTTTTAATTCAAATCCTTCTGTCGGCATTCCTCCGCAAACAATCAGGATAAAAATAGGTTTAGGTTCAAGGATGATTATTAACCCGGGTTATGATCTTTCTACAGCGCCGCTAAGCAATTATTTTTCCTGGAGCTATGCAGTGGTTTCCGGGCAGGGAACCATTACCGGTGAACTGATAGCGACTCTTCCTCCTGATTTTATCGGTACAGCCTCTTTTTCTGTTATTCCAAATGTCGTGGGTACATCAACCATTACAGCCAACGTACTTATCGTTAATAATAATCCTGGCTTTATTTTGTCAGACGAATCTTCTGCAAACAATTTTGCACAGCTTCAATATACGGTAACAAATGCTCCTGTACCGGTAAATTTCACGAAAGTGAACCTTGGCAAGCAAGGTTGCAATATCAGGTACACTTTTTTTACTGAGAATGAAATCAACGTAGATCATTACGAAATTGAGGCCAGCAAAAATGGTACTGTGTTTAATAAAGTAGGCCAGGTAACGGCAACGGGTAAACCCTCCTATGTAAGCGAATTCCCGATTACCCGTGATATTGCCGGCACAAACCTGTTGGTGAGAGTAAAGTCTGTGGATCACGACGGCTATGTAAAATATAGTGAGACCAAGGCAGTGAATGGCACCTGCGAACCTCAACTGGAGTACAATATTTATCCAAACCCGGTAGTGGGCGAATCTGTAGCCATCAGGGCTACGAGTGGATTATTTAATGGTAAATACAAGATAATGGTGATGGATATGACCGGCAGGGTAATTTTCAGCCAGTCGGTGGATATGAAAAACATCACCCAATATAGTTATCGCCCGGGCAAAATTGCCACCGGGAAATATATCATGCGGCTGGCCAATGTGGACGGTTCGCAATCCGGGGTAGTTCCGTTTGAAAAACTATAACCGGCACCTTTTCTGGATTTCTGCACGCGAGTATAAGAGCCGCTTCCCCTGGGAGCGGCTTTTTTGCATGCCTTTACAAGTATAAAAAAGAGCCGGTCCATCAGGAACCGGCTCTGAACTTAAAAACTAAACACTACTTAACCAGACTGCTAAATGTACCAAGAGTTGTGCGCAGTTTGCTTAAAGAAATGTCAAAACTATTTATGGAAATGCCCGGCTGGCCACGCCTCCCTTGCGACTGTCGGCTGTAACTGTAAGAGGTCCATCGCCTTGCACAATCCAGCGCACCGTAACCTGGCCATAGCTGGGAATGTTTGTTACTTCTACAGACTGCGAAATATTTTTTTGTTCTACAGTGGCATTCGGGTTGGTATTCTCTACAACCATTCCGGCCAGCACTTTGGCACCGGTGAGTGTAACAAGATCAGGCCTTTCAATTTTATATATAAGATCCTGGCTGGAGTGAGTAGGTATAAGCCTTTTATTTGCCACCACTGCCGTCACTTCCCTCAGCCCGTCTCCGAGGCTTTTCACCATAATGGTATCTACCTGCAATTTGGGTGTATTATACCCATGGTAAATGGTAAAGGCCATGTTCCGGTGGGCATCACTTTCCATCAGGAAGCCCGGGTGCATCCGGGTGAAATTTTTCTTAAAGCCACCTATCTCTATCTTTCCATATTGCGGGTGGTCGTAAGGGTGCCATTCTACGAAAGCATCTTTAAACAACAATTGGCGGTCGAAACTATAATAACTTTCGAGGTTAGTACGGCCGGAATCATTGAACAGCAGGAAAGGTGTCCATAATTCATTACTGAAGCAAAAGATGCCGCGGCCTCCGTAAAACCAATCCAGTTCACCGCCATACACAGAATAAAGATCTTTGTACACCACCAGGTATTTATAACCGGGAATGATCTCTTCACCTTTGCGGCCAATAGCATCGTATATGCGGAGATCAGTAGCATTATACGTATTGATGTCTTCCTGGGCACCCGGCCCGCGCAGCACCTGCCCACCAGCGTTATGAAAGGTCTGTGCACCCGCAATATTGGGATGTTTCATCACGAATTCCATAATGGCGCGGTTCTCCGGCAGGGAGAATGGATATTTATACGCACCGTTCTGTACATAGTTGGGTTGCCAGTTCCAGCCCCAGTCGCGGTTAGGATCGTATTCATATTGTTCCCCGTCTTCATTAACCAGGCCATCTCCATCATTGTCTATTCCTTCTGAGCCCAGCATTTCATATTCTCCCGTTTCGTCCGGACCGGCAATTATCATCCGGTTAGGATTGAGGGGATCTACCCGCCAGCGGCCATTTACATTTTTGCGGCGCATCTGTACAATATTG
>JBKJUT010000272.1:0-16566 GCA_046590515.1 Ferruginibacter sp. | reverse complement strand
GTTTTTTACGGAACCTTCACCTTTTTTGTGTGCCATTTTATTAGTATTTTATTTTTATTATATTTCCTTTCACCGTTAATTTACTAACGGGCAAATTATGCGATTGCCGTAACTTTTATCTGAGTGTACTGGGTACGGTGAC
This sequence comes from Ferruginibacter sp., assembly GCA_046590515.1. Lineage (GTDB taxonomy): Bacteria > Bacteroidota > Bacteroidia > Chitinophagales > Chitinophagaceae > Ferruginibacter. The sequence continues at coordinate 16,424 of JBKJUT010000272.1, read as the reverse complement.
CATGCTTCTTACGGAAACCTTTCCTTCTTTTCATTTTAAAGGCGATCACCTTTTTACCTTTAATAAGGTCATTAACGATCTCGGCCTTTACAACCGCTTTTACGTTTGAACCGGTAATAACATCATTGCCATCATGGGTGATCAAAACGTCAGAGAATTCTATCGCATCCCCTGCTTTTCCCTCTATGTGGGGAACGTACAAACTGTCGCCGGCTTTAACTTTAAATTGCTGACCTGCTATTTTAACTACTGCTAACATATAACCTAAATTTAGGACGGCAAAGGTAAGGGTTTTCACTTAAAATGTCAGTCTAACCATTAAAAATTATCCTGAATCCTCATATTTTACTTTTTCAACTGGTTTTCAACGCGAAGTTACGTATTACACAGGCCATAACTGGCTGCTGCACCTAATCTTGATTATATTCGCTCTTTTATGAAGCACCTCAATAAAGTCTTACATATTGTTTTTAGCTTATATGGCTTCCTGGTATTTCTTATCCTGCTTTTTATTGTTTTCCCATTAGTAGCAATTGCCTCACTTTTTGGTAGTATCAGGGGAGGAAATGCTATCTATACAATATGTACTGTCTGGGCGGATATTGCCATGTTTTTCTGGATCATGCCTCATCGTAATTATTATGAAGCACCTCACAACCCTGGACACCCGGTAATTTTTGTGTTTAATCATATATCATATATAGATATTCCTATAATGCTTAAGGCGTTCCGTGGGCAGCATATACGTATACTTGCCAAAGCAGAAATGGCAAAAATTCCGGTATTCGGATATATATACAGAAAAGCTGCCATCCTTGTAGAAAGAGGAAGCAGTCTTGCCCGCGCCCGGAGTATGGCCAAATTAACGGCAACACTGGAAAAAAATATTTCCGTGGTTATAGCTCCAGAGGGAACGTTCAATACCACCCACAAACCCCTGAAAGAGTTTTACGATGGTGCCTTCAGATTAGCAATCGAAACAGGCACATCCATTAAACCGGTAATTTTCCCTGATGCTTACAACAGGTTGAATTATAAAAGTATTTTCACACTCACACCGGGCAGGTCCAGAGCTATCTTTCTTCCTGAAGTGCAGGTAAAAGGTCTTACAAGCCAGGATATGACCAGGTTAAAACAACAGGTTTACCAGGAGATGGAGGAAGCCCTTGTAAGGTATAAAGCGAGCTGGATACATGATTAAAGAAACTGAAATAGCATTTCCTGCAGAGAAGGCCGCAGGCTGGGCACTTGTAATTTTACCGCTGGCTCTTCCAACTGTATATACATATGCTGTACCCGCACACCTGGCATCAGTGGCATTACCCGGGCACCGGGTTGAAGTGATCTTTGGCAAAAACAAAAAATATGCAGGTGTAATCAAAGAACTGCTGACCACTGCTCCACCATTTACCACCAAGTTTATTTTGAATGTGCTCGATGATACCCCGTTACTCTATCCGGAACAATTTGCATTATGGGAATGGATCAGCAAATATTATATGTGTTCTGAAGGTGAAGTGATGGCGGCTGCCCTGCCGGCAAATTTTAAGCTAAGCAGCGAAACCATCCTCATGTATAACGAAGACGCAGGTGATGATTTCAGCCACCTTGGAAATGAAGAATTTTTAGTGGCAGAAGCTTTGTTACTAAAAAAGCAGCTACACATTACCGAAGTGCAGCAGGTCCTGGATAGTGTGCACGTTTACCCTGTGGTTAAAAAACTGCTTGATAAGAAAATCTGTTATGCCTGGGAAAAGCTCGCTGAAAAATACGTGACGCGCAAAGAAAAATTTGTTTCGCTTAATCCTGCTCTTGATAATGATGATGATCTTTCACGGCTGTTAAATGAATGGAAAGGCGCACCCCGGCAGATGGAATTGTTACTGTCATTTCTGCATCTCATAAAAACAGAAGGAGAGGTGAGCCAGCCATCTTTGTTGAAAAAATCGGGGGCTACGGCTGCACAATTACAGGGCCTGGTGGAAAAGGATATCCTGCGTGTAGAAAAACGAAATGTAGACCGCCTGCAAAACCTGCCGCGTGAAATGCACACAGACATCACCCTCAGCGGGGCGCAACAAACAGCCTTGCAGGAAGTGCGTAGCGTATTTCAACAGAAATCAGTTTGCCTTCTGCATGGTGTTACGAGTAGTGGCAAAACAATGCTTTATATAAAACTCATCGAAGAATATTATGTAAAAGGCGAACAGGTTTTATACCTTCTTCCGGAGATTGCACTAACTGCACAGGTGATACGGCGGCTGCAGATTCATTTTGGCGGAAATATAGCTATATACCATTCTAAATTTAATAACCAGGAACGTGTAGAATTATGGAACAAAACCAGGTCGGGGGAAGTAAAGATTTTACTTGGTGCCCGTAGTGCCTTATTCCTTCCATTCCGCAATCTTGGCCTGGTAATTATAGATGAAGAACATGATCCTTCCTACAAGCAACAGGATCCTGCCCCCCGGTACAATGCCAGGGATGCCGGAATTTATTTTGCATCTCTGTTCCAGGCAAAGGTTTTATTAGGCAGCGCTACGCCTTCGCTTGAAAGTTATTACAATGCATCACATGCCAAGTACGGCCTGGTGAAACTTGATGAAAGGTACGGTGGGATAAAACTGCCGCTAATGGAAATTGTGAATACAGCAGGATCAACACGGCAGGGAAAAGTTATGATCAGCGACAGGTTAAAAGAAGTGGTACAAAAAACCCTGGCTGATGGTAAACAGGTTATTCTCTTCCAGAACCGCCGCGGATATAATCCTTATATAATATGCGGTACTTGTGGTTTCATACCGCAATGTACCCATTGCGATGTATCACTTACCTTACATAAATTCAGTAATAAGTTACATTGCCATTATTGCGGCAGCGTATATCCGAAACTCGTTATCTGTCCAGCCTGTGGAAGCACCAACTGGCTTGAAAAGAATTTCGGTACAGAGAAAATTGAAGAGCAACTGGAAACTGATTTCCCTGATGCGCGTGTGGCCAGGATGGATGTAGACAGTATCCGTGGTAAAACAGCGCATGACCAGTTAATAAAAATGTTTGAACAGGAGAAGTTCCAGATTTTGGTGGGCACCCAGATGGTAGTCAAAGGGCTTGATTTCGATAATGTAAACGTAGTAGGAATCCTTGACGCAGATGGACTGCTTAGTTTTGCAGACTTCAGGGTAAATGAGCGCGCCTTCCAGTTAATGGAACAGGTTAGTGGCCGGGCGGGCCGGAAGAATACACAAGGGCTGGTAATAATCCAGGCCCTAAACATAAAACATCCTGTGCTACAAATGGTGCAGCAACACGACTACAATCGCTTTTACGAATACGAGCTGGCTGGCCGGCAGGAGTTCTTTTATCCACCCTTCAGCCGTATAGTTATGATCACGATAAAGCATAAAGACAAAGAAGTAGTATTGGAAGCAGCAGAAAAGTTGGCTGCTTCATTCAGGCAGGATCTCAAAGACCAGGTAACAGGCCCGGCAGCACCTGTGGTAGGCAGGATCAGGAACCAGTATTTGTTTGAGATCATGCTTAAACTCCCAAAAGAACCCGGGATGAGTCTTACCTATAAAAAAGTTATCCGCAATCATATAAGTCTGCTGCAGAGTGAAAAAAAGTATTCCCAGGTTCAAATTATTCCTGACGTAGATCCCTCATAATGGAAATCCTTCAACATATTTCACTCAAACCTTACCATACTTTCGGCATTGATGTGCCGGCGAAGTATTTTACCACATTCAGTTCAGTTGAGCAGTTGCGGGAAACACTTTTAACCAGGGAGAAATCACTTCAAAATATACGTCTGCTGGTTTTAGGAGGAGGTAGTAATGTATTGCCATTACAACCATTTGAAGGACTTGTGATGGTTAATGCCATACCGGGTATTCTAGTAGTGTCACAAGACAAGGATAAAATTCTAGTTAAAGCAGGAGCAGGAGTTAACTGGCATGCATTTGTAATGTATTGCGTGGAAAATAATTTTGCAGGTGTGGAGAACCTGGCCCTGATACCGGGCAGTGTAGGTGCTTCTCCTATGCAGAACATCGGTGCCTATGGCGTGGAGTTAAAAGATGTATTTCATTCATTGGAGGCGCTGGAAATCAACACAGGGAAAATATGGGTGTTCAATAAAGAGGCTTGTGCTTTTGGTTACCGTGACAGCGTGTTTAAGAATGTTTGCAAAAATAAATTCATAATTACTTCTGTCACATACCAGCTAAGTACAGTACCGGTATTGAATACCAGCTATGGTGCCATAAGCCAGGAACTGGAAAGGTTGCTGGTAACCAATATAACCATCCGTGAAATTGCGCAGGCGGTGATGAATATCCGTCGGAGTAAACTGCCAGATCCCGCGCAGGTAGGAAATGCCGGCAGCTTTTTTAAGAATCCCCAGGTTAGCGCTGAAATTTATTCATTACTGAAAAGTGCGCACCCAGGTCTTGTGGCATTCCCTGCAGGTGCCGGCTATAAACTGGCCGCCGGCTGGCTGATTGAACAATGTGGATGGAAAGGTTATCGCAAAGGAGATGCGGGATGCTATGAAAAGCAGGCTCTGGTTCTGGTTAATTACGGAGAAGCCTCCGGTCATGATATTTTTGAACTAAGTGAAAATATTATAAACAGTGTTTCGAAAAAATTTTCGTTAATATTAGAAAGAGAAGTAAATCTTGTTTAGATTTAACTGCTAATAAAACTGAAATATGAAAAAACTGCTCGTTGTATTATTTGTAGTATGTACTTTAAATACTATAGCACAAAAACCGGCTAAGTCTGTCTATTTTGAATTGGGAGGAGCCGGCCTTGCGACTATTAATTATGATATGCGTTTTAAAAAAACGGATGACGGTCTGGGTTTTAAAGCCGGGATAGGAGGTTTTAGGGTAGATGATGTAAGTGCACTGTTCGTACCTGTGGGTCTGAATTACCTTTTTTCCAAAGATCAACGGAACTATTTTGAAGTAGGGGCGGGTGTAACTTTTGTTTCAACCCGTGAAAGAGTATATTATGATTATTATACAGGCTTGCCAAGCGATAATAAATTTTCAACCACCTTTGGGCATGCTTTTTTTGGCTATCGCCTTCAGCCCCGCGATGGCGGTTTCCTGTTCAGGGCCGGGTTAACCCCGGTATTTTACAGAGGCGGCTTTATTCCTTATTGGGCAGGTGTATCTTTCGGGTACAAGTTTTAAAACAAAGCACAGGTTAAAATTAATTCAGGTCGGAGTCATCAAACTCTTCCTCATCTCCGCTGCTGTTTTTAAAGTTGAACATAGACCCTACCAGGTCTTTAAATTCCGTCTTACCTTCAAATACCTTTTTGCTGATGAGTGAATAGGCAGACAGACCATGCAATACGAATTCCATAAGTAAGGCAGTTTCCTTTTCCGAATTGGCTGGAAAGAACGATTTAACCATGGCATGCAGGCCATCAACCTGGTACATTAACTGTATCTTATCATCGTCCCTGGTTTCCAAAAATATATTGAGGTGGTTTCCGGCATCAAACCAGCGGGTAATGGATTTATATGGACTTTCCGACGGGTCTTTTCCTTTTTTCTTTTTTAAAGTATCCGGGTTAGGAAAATAAAGCGCAAACTGTGTACGGATAGCTTTTTCCAACAGGTTTAGTGCCACCTGGTAAGGTCCTTCCTGTTCTCCTTCATACACCAATTCGATTTTCCCTGTTATAGAGGGTATTATTCCTGCCAGGTCGCTTATCCAGACCTGGGTTTGTTTCTCATTATTGATAATTGCCCGTCGCTCCGCGGAACTGACTGCATTTTCAAATGCAGAGATGGTCAACCTGGCACTTACCCCGCTTTTTTTATCAACCAACTCACTTTCACGCGCCTCAAATGCCACCTGTTCAATCAAACGCTTTACCAGATCGCTTACCTGTACCCGTGAATGCTGGGCTTCAATTAACCGGGCTTCCTGGCCGGTAATGGCAAGTGAAGTCTCCATCAACCGGGGGTAATGCGTCAGTATCTGGCTTTCAATCCTGTCTTTGAGCGGTGTAACAATACTTCCCCTGTTGGTATAATCTTCCGGGTTGGCAGTAAAAACAAACATTACGTCAAGGGGTAGCCGTAATTTAAAACCACGTATCTGCAGGTCTCCTTCTTCCAGAATATTAAAAAGGGAAACCTGTATCCGGGCTTGCAGGTCAGGTAATTCATTAATTACAAAAATGCAGCGGTTGCTGCGTGGAATAATTCCATAGTGTAATACATTTTCATCTGCGAAACTGAGTTTGAGATTTGCCGCTTTAATAGGGTCGATATCGCCAATCAGGTCAGCTACGCTTACATCAGGAGTAGCTAGTTTTTCACCATAACGCTGGCTGCGGTGTAACCAGGTAACAGGGGTATCGTCGCCTTTTTGTGCAACCAGGTCAATGGCATAACGTGAGATGGGTTTTAAAGGATCATCATTGATCTCGCTGCCTGCCACTATTGGTATGTATTCATCCAGCAACTCGGTCATCTGCCGGGCCATCCGGGTTTTAGCCTGTCCACGTAAACCCAGGTATAGAATATTATGCCTGCTCAGCAGGGCTCTTTCTGTATCCGGAATTACGGAATCTTCATACCCTAATATACCTGGGAAGGCATTTTCCCTGGCCTGGATTTTCTTAACAAGGTTATCCCTTATCTCATCTTTTATCGGTTTAGAAACATATTTACTTTTCTTAAGTTCCCCGAGTGTTACAATACTATTATACTTCATTAACTTTCCTTGTATGATTAATTTAAAATAGTGCGTGGTTTAATAAACTGTTTTTCGTTTGCCGCTTTCAAAGTCCTTAAAAATAAAGGCGCCTAACCTGTCTAGTGATGCAAAGAAGGCCTTGCCATTATTTGTTTCAGTAAACTCCTGAACAAATTGCTGCAGGTAAGGGTCACTGGCGATCATAAACGTAGTGATAGGAATTTTCAGTTTCTTACACTGTGTAGCCAGGTTCATACAGCGGGTCAGAATTTTACGGTCGATGCCAAAGCTGTTCTTGTAATATTGTTTGCCAACCTTAAGGCAGGTTGGTTTGCCATCAGTGATCATAAAGATCTGCTTGTTTGGATTTTTCCTTCGTCGTAAAATATCCATGGCTAATTCGAGACCGGCCACGGTATTGGTATGATAGGGTCCTACCTGCAGGTAAGGAAGATCCTTTACTTCGATGGTCCAGGCATCATTTCCAAAAACTACAATGTCCAGCGTGTCTTTAGGATATTTGGTCTGAATAAGTTCACTCAAAGCCATAGCTACCTTCTTTGCCGGCGTAATCCGGTCTTCACCATACAATATCATTGAGTGGGAAATATCAATCATCAATACCGTGGAGGTTTGTGACTTATAATCTGTTTCGCGGATCTCCAGATCGCTTTCATACATATTGAAACTGTCTATTCCATGATTGATCTGAGCATTGCGGATAGAAGCAGTAAAATCGATCTGTTCCATAGTATCCCCAAACCGGTAGGAGCGGGTTTCCGGGTTAATTTCATCTCCCATACCTGGTTTAAAAGTGATATGGTTTCCCTGCCGGGATTTTTTTAATTTTCCAAAAATTTCTTCAAGACTGCGTTTGCGGATAGACTGTTCTGTTTTAGAAGTGATCCTGATTTCTCCGGTTTCATTCTTTTCATCTATATATCCTTTTTCTTTAAGGTCTTGCAGGAAATCACCAATACCATATTGATCGTTAGTAAGTTTATGTTCCTTATCCAGTTCATTAAGCCATTGCATAGCTTCTGTGAAATCACCGCTGGTATAAGTGAGCAATTGCATAAAAAGATCAAGAAGCTTTTCAAAATCCGTGACACTGTTTTCGTTTGGGTCGTATTTTGAAAAATTAAAACCGCGCATGATTACGATTTAAGAAATGGAAAATATGGGAGGTAATGCCGGTTATCTGGTAACGCTGCAAATCCTTCACAATTTACGTAACAAACAATGCCTATCGTTTGTTTCCATTGTTAAATAAAAAAAGCCCCGCATGGTGCAGGGCTTTCATTTATGTAGATTTTTTAAGGTCGGGTAGAATCAACGCGCCGAACCGGGGAATCAGTGCTCACCGGGCTGGTGTTAATGGCTTTTCCGGTCTCCATCTTTTTCTGCATTTCAAATTGCTGCTCAATACCCAGCATAGCTTTTAACAGGTTTTCGTTACGCTCCTCTTCGTATGAGAGGTATTCACGGCGAGTGTCAGACAAGCCCTGGTAATAAGCCTGCTGCTGCTCCATATCTTTTTTCACACTGGCTTTTACTTTATTGGCTATTTCATTTTCGCCGGCTTTCATTGCGGCATAAAAGAACTGGAGAGAAACCTGGTTATGCTGTTGATTACGGCTAACCATGCCATAAGGGAAGTTTTCCTGCAACATCATCCTGTCAGCTTTTTGCAATAATTTTTTGGCTGCATCAAGGTTGCCTGAATCAGCAAGGCTGGTGGCGGCCTGCGCGTAGGCAAGACGAATGCTGTTAAGATGACGGCGGTTTTCTTCATCAAAATAAACACCGGACTTATCTGCATTACCGAAAGCAAATTTATTCATCATATTATCCACTACAACCTTATTGTTAACGGAATTGTTCAACACAGGAACCAGCCGGTAAGTCATTCCATCCTGGCGCAGGTAATTCTGAAAACCTAATTCCTGGTAAGGAGAAGTAAAATATATAGGCCGCTTCCATTTGTTTGCGGCTATAATATTAAGAATGGCTGCATCATTTTTATACAAGGCGCTTTTCGGGATATCAAATCTTACTTCATTTTCAACTACATCGGTGCTGTTCACAGTTCCATTGCTTCTTACCAGGCTCTGGTCAACCGGCAGGGAAACTTTTTTAGACGGGAAGATATTAAGATTGCTTCCGTCTCTGCCTCTTTCCATTTTTGTGGGATCATCACTTCCTGCATAATCTTTCATCATCGAATACAGGTCTACATATTGATTCGGGTCGCCTTTCGGCACATTATATACCACATCGCGGTTAGAACCCGCTATTTGGTCGGCAGACCAGATAGGATCGATAGGGTCGCTGTTGTTTAATTTATACCGAAGCTGGTTGATGTACCAATCGGTTCCCAACAGACTACTATTGATAACCCTTATGTCTTTGCGGATGCCTTCTACCTCCTGGGCATACCACAAAGGATAGGTGTCATTGTCGCCGAAAGAAATGACAATCGCATTAGGTGCACAGCTTTCCAGGTAATTTTTGGCGAGGTCACGCGCCAGCGTTTTGTTACTACGGTCGTGGTCATCCCATTCCTGGCTTGCCATCAATACCGGCACCAGCAGCAGGCAGGCTACCGCAGCAGCAATAGTTGCCGTCTTTACATTTTTCATTACACCATTGAGCAGGTCGCGTACATACAGTACTCCCAGGCCTATCCATATGGCAAAAGCGTAGAACGAACCCACATAGGCATAATCACGTTCTCTTGGCTGGTTGCCGGCCTGATTAAGGTAAAGACAGATGGCGAAACCGGTAAAGAAAAATAAAAGGCCTACAACCATAGAATCCTTTTTATCCTTTTTGTATTGGTAGATTAATCCCAACAGTCCAAGAATAAATGGAAGTGCAAAAAGTTTATTATTTGCTTTATTATTTTTTAAACTGTCAGGCAGGCTGTCCTGGTTACCAAGGCGTATTGCGTCCACAAAACCAATTCCGGTCTTCCAGTTACCATCACGCACATTGCCCATGCTTACTCCCTGGATGTCGTTTTGTTTACCGGCAAAATTCCACATAAAGTATCTCCAGTACATCCAGTTGATCTGGTAATTCAGGAAAAATGAAATATTATCTCCCATTGTGGGTTTTGAACTCCAGTTTCCTTCTTTGTCTTTGCTTATACCTGCAAAGCTGGCATAGAAATCAGCATGGCCCTGGTCATTGCTCTGGTCCCACATACGAGGGAAAAAATGCAGGTCTTCAGGGTTGTATACGTAAGAAACTTTCTGGCCTGCTTCTTCATACCTGCCATTGGTTTTAATATAAGTGGGGGTGACCTTAGAATCTACAATCGGGTCGGTGAAATCCTGGCCATATAAAATCGGCCAGTCGCCATATTGTTCACGGCTTATATAACCTACCAGGTTTACAGGGTTATCTACATTGAACATGTCGATGGTTGGATCAGCACTGCTGCGGATCATGGTAGTGAGATAGGTGGAATAACCTATCAACATGAATGTAAAACTCCAGACACCGAGTTTTAGAAAATTCCAGTTATTCTTTTTAGCCAGGCGCAATACAAAATACAGGGCTGCGGCCATCAACACAAAGAAAAAGGCAAAACCATAATAAAAAGGAAGGTTGAAATCGTTTACAAAAAGGATATCCATGTTACCGGCACCTTTGATGCTCCATTGTATAACTGCCTTTTGAACAAGACCTGTTATCAGGATACCGATTGCAAATGCTATAACAGTTCCCCATTTACTGACCTTGTAACGTTTAAAATAATAGATCATCACAATAGCGGGCAGGGTCAACAGGTTTAACAGATGGACACCAATTGATAATCCCATAAGGTAGAAGATGAGTATGATCCACCTGTCGGCTTTGGTAAAATGTCCTTTAATCCCTTCTGCTTCTTCGGCAGATACATTCTGCTCCCATTTGAGTATAGCCCAAAATACCACGGCTGTAAAAAAAGAAGAGAGTGCATACACCTCACCTTCTACAGCGCTGTACCAGAAAGAATCACTGAAAGTATAGGCCAGGGCGCCAATTACGCCGGCCGCCATTACACCCAATATTTTATTGCTGTTTAAGGGTTGGTTGTCTTTCTGTACTATTTTAAGGCCGAAGTGAGTAATACTCCAGAATAAAAATAAGATAGTGAAACCGCTGGCAAGCGCGCTCATAAGATTGATACCGGTTGCAGCATGTTGAGGGTCAAAAGGCACCATGAACAATCTGCCCATCAATACAAAAAGAGGGGCGCCGGGCGGGTGAGGAATCTGTAATTTGTACGCACTTGAAGCAAATTCTCCGCAGTCCCAGAAGCTTCCTGTAGCTTCCATTGTCATTATATATACGACACAGGCTACCAGGCAAACGGTCCAGCCGGTTATGTTGTTGATTCTTTTAAAGCTCATACTTGTAATTAGTTAAGTGCGCAAATATAATCATGTTTACATTTGGGCGACAACCTGCTGTGTTATTTTGGTGTTTTTTTAAAAACCCGCAACAACCGGAATGATGCACTTATTTGGCATTAGTGTATTTTTATTGCCTTACCCGGCAACAGGTAGCAGGCGCAAGTATGAAAAAAGCTTTTTTACAATTACATATTGCCGTATTCCTGGCAGGTTTTACCGCAATCCTTGGCAAATTGATCGGCCTCAATGAAGGACTACTGGTTTGGTACAGGTTGCTACTGACAGTGATAATTCTGGCAGTGCTCATGCGCGCGAAAAAACAATTTCAACCCATTTCTTTCGGGAGTATGATAAAAATTGCCGGTGTAGGTTTGATTATTACCATTCATTGGGTAGCATTTTATGGCAGTGTCAAATATGCCAATGTTTCTGTGGCGCTGGTGTGTTTTTCAGCTACAGGTTTTTTTACATCAATACTGGAACCCGTACTGTTAAGAAAGCGGTTTTTACCGGCAGAAGTATTACTTGGCATCCTGGCTATATTCGGGATTTATATCATATTTGATTTTCACCCCCAGTTTAAACTCGGGATCATCTTTGGGTTGGTGGCAGCTTTAGGCAGCAGCATATTTCCCATCTTCAATAAACAGTTACTGCGCAGTTATACACCAAGAATGCTCACATTATATGAATTGGCCGGGGGATTTATTTTACTGACCCTGTTGTTGCCATTATATTTACAACAGTTCCCCGCAGCCTATTTTATACCTACATGGAGCGACCTGGGTTGGCTGGTAATACTATCTTCTGTTTGTACAGTGTACTGTTTCGACCTGCAATTGCAGGCTTTAAAAAAGTTATCAGCCTTTACTTCCAACCTTACCTACAACCTGGAACCGGTTTACGGGATCATTCTTGCTTTCATATTTTTTAAGGAAAACCAGTTTTTTCGCCGCGAATTTTATATTGGCCTGGCCCTGATTATATCAGCCATCGGATTACATATGTGGCACTTATGGTGGTTGTCTGCAAGGAGGAAAGAAGAAGATGCCTAAGTGTATATAATTGAAGTTGTTATCGTACTAAAGGCACTGAACATGGCACTAACCCCGCAATATTTTTCTTCCGAGAGTTTAACGACCTTTTCCATTTTATCACGGTCGGCAACAGCTATTGATACCTGGTAAGTAACCTTAATATCCTTATATATCCGTGGATCTTCAGTGGTTTGATCTGCTTCTACCGTGATAACCAGGTTACTGAATGAAACGCGCATTTTATTTAAAATAGATACTACATCAATGCCTGTGCAACCGGCCAATCCGGCCAGGAGTAATTTTTTTGGACTGACCCCGCTATTGGAAGTACCCTCTCCGGTGGTATCCATCCTAACCTCGTGCCCCGCAATATCTGCAGAAAATACAAATTGTCCCTTGTGTGTAGTAATAATCTCCTGGATCATAATCTTTTGATTTTTTATTTAAATTTGCACCCGGCAGGTGCGAAATGATTCATTTTATGGATTTTTACAAAAATAGTTGATAACAAACATAATTTATTAAGTAAAATCGTTACCTTCGCCGTCCAAAATTTTAGGACAATGGCTAGAGTATGTCAGGTTACAGGAAAGAAACCAATCACCGGAAATAAGGTTTCTCACTCCAATATAAAAACAAAGCGTAGGTTCCTTCCGAACCTGCAGACAAAGCGTTATTTTCTCGCAGAAGAAGATAAATGGGTGACCATGAAAATTTCTTCAGAAGCGATAAGGACTATCAATAAAAACGGTCTTTTCGCAGTGGTGAAGGAAATGCGTGCGGCTGGTGTAAAAATTTAATAAGCGATTTTTAAAAATATCAATAATGGCAAAGAAAGGAAACAGGGTGCAGGTAATTTTGGAATGTACAGAGCATAAGACCAGCGGTCAGCCAGGTACAAGCCGTTACATTTCAACCAAAAACAAAAAAAATACTCCTGAGCGCCTGGAGTTAAAGAAATTTAACCCGATTCTTAAAAAAGTTACTGTACATAAAGAGATCAAGTAATTCTGGTCGTTGATGTTATTCCTTTGGGGGTACAGCATTAGCAGGGTACAAATTATTACACGTTCAAATTAATACCAATGGCAAAAGCAGCTAAAACCGCGATTAAAACAAAAGACCAGAAAGCAGCAGCAGATGCAAAAAACTGGACCAAAGTAATACGCACATTGCGTAGTCCTAAATCAGGCGCCTATACTTTTAAAGAGGCGATCGTGCATAAGGAGAAGATCAAGGATTTCTTAGGCAGCTAAGATGTGCTGATAAATTATATAGGTAAAGCTTCCCGATTATTCAGGAGGCTTTCTTTATTTTGCCCAACACCCGGAAACTAAAACAGTAAAAAATTATGGGATTATTTGATAAATTATTCGGCAAAAAGCAACAACAGGAATCTCTGGACCAGGGGCTTCAAAAAACCCGGGAAGGATTTTTAAACAAAATTACCAAAGCAATTGCCGGTAAGAATACTGTAGACGAAGAGGTGCTGGATGATATTGAGGATGCCTTGGTAGGGGCTGATGTCGGTATTGAAACGACAGTCAAAATAATTCAACAGATCGAGAAGCGGGTAGCACGAGATAAATATCTTAACACTGCAGAACTGAATAAGATATTGAAAGAGGAGATGGAACAGTTACTGGCTACAGCACCGGGTGACACCAATTATGTAAATTTTGAACTACCTAAGGCCAATAAGCCGCACATCATATTGGTAGTAGGCGTGAACGGAGTAGGTAAAACCACTACCATCGGGAAACTGGCTTATAACTTTTCACGCGCAGGTAAATCGGTTTTGCTGGGTGCAGCGGATACCTTCAGGGCAGCGGCAGTTGACCAGCTAACGATATGGAGTGAACGCACTAATGTGCCCATTGTAAAAAAAGAAATGGGAAGCGATCCTGCCTCTGTAGCTTATGATACTATAATCAGCGGGGTAGCCAGGAATTCAGACGTGATAATAATAGATACGGCGGGTCGCCTGCACAACAAAGCGCACCTGATGGATGAGTTAATTAAGATAAAGCGGGTTATTCAAAAAGTTATCCCTGAAGCACCACATGAAGTATTGCTGGTGCTGGATGGCAGCACCGGTCAGAATGCGCTTGAGCAGGCGAAACATTTCACGGCAGCCACCGAGGTAACAGGGCTGGCAATTACAAAACTTGATGGCACAGCCAAAGGAGGTGTGGTACTGGCGATAGCGAACCAGTTCAACATCCCGGTAAAATTTATCGGGGTAGGAGAAAGGGCAGAAGACTTACTGGTATTCGACAAGCAACAGTTCATTGCGGGGCTTTTCCAGTTAGAGGAATAGGCACTGTCTGACACACATATAATTATAAACCTGAATGTTGCCTTAAAAAGAATCTGTAGTTAACACTACCTGGCTTCCTGGATAGGTCAATGCTTTATCATCTTCTGCCGTAATGAAAAATTTACTGGGTTTGAAAGGGGTGGTTGTTTTAAAGGAAGCTTTAAGTTTTTTTGACAGCAGCCCGGATGAGGTGTTGATCTGGCCCATGTTCCGGGTCTGGTTTTCATCAGATACCATCCATACCAGGTAATAATTCCTCGGTGGTTGCAGTTTTCCAGGCTCGGCAAGATTGGTCACATTTACCTGGATGCCATAATTTTTATTTTTATCTTTTTTGATCTTCACGCTACCCGTAGCAGCCGGCACCACAGAGGAGGACTGGAAGGACACTTTTTTCGCGCACGAAAAAAATACTGCCACTGTCATTAAAATAATAACGCTGTGTATTAAACGGGTAGTTATTAAACGCAATGTATCCACTTTCATAAATCCGGTTTTTAAAGTTATCGATGAGGCCACTGGAGGTAATGTTCCCACTGGTATCTAAATGTACATTTTCTCCATGGGTTATCCAAAAGTAAGTAAGGGTACCGGGTGCAAAGCTTCAGTGACTTATAATTTCATATTACTTGTGCGGTAATGCCGGGATAAAGGTGAAGTGAAGTAAAGTAAAATGCGGGTATCCTTCATGGTTACTTCTTTTTTAATCATACCGCGCCGGGTAAATCATTATGTGGGTGCATTATTTTCAACAGAATTTTCAATAATACTTTCAATTATATTTGGTAGTCTCAATAAATTATGTTATATTCTTTTCAGGATTTACCGCGAACATAACCGTTGGTTCATTATATCCTCATATGTCCTTCTACGGATAGGGTTAGTTCAAAACTTGAACATACTCCCGTTAAAAAATTTATCCCGGGCATATGCTATTCACTCTTAAAATAATTTATTATGAACAAGCAATTAATCAATGACGTATTTAATGATATGGAAACCGGCAGGTTCGAAAAAGCCGGAAAAAATATAAGCGACGATTTTTCCACTACTTTAATCGGAAAAAAAGTTAATAAAGAAGCATACCTGCATTCTTACCAGGCTTTATTACAGGGGATTCCTGACCTGAAACTGAAAGTGCAGGATGTAAGCTGGGAAGGAACTCACGGGAAAGCAAAGCTGCTTATTTCCGGTACCCACACCAAGCTCATTCCGCCGGTGATGGAAGGATTTAAGAGTATCGAACCCACAGGTAAAAAACTCGATGGGCTGGCTACTGATATTGAAATAAAGGTAGAAGGAGATAAGATCCAGACTATCTATTATGTAGATGCCAACCAGGGTGTCCTGGCCGGTTTGTTAAACAGGCTGGGCATGGATTATACAGGCTTCCAGCAGAATTAATGCCTGCCAGCTTCCAGCCGGGATTTCTTAAAGGGAATCCCGGCTTTTTTATTTAATTCATCTTGCTCCCACAAAAATGTAATTGCCGATGTACGCTGCGCAATTTTACCTGAGAATAGCCGTTTCAATAACCTCTGCTAACCAGGTACAATAATAAACTTCATGAAGCTAATCGTATTATCATTTTTTACTGTTTGTTTCTTTCCGGCATATTCTCAAAATTTCACTTTCCCTACCAATGGCAATGATAATAATGGAACTTTAGCCACTTTAATGGCAGGTGATGGGGTCACCCTCGTAACCACTCTCAAATCAATAGGATGCACACCTAATATTTCAAGCAATTTCTCCTATTCCACTTCACATTTATCTACAGGTGCTATCTACCGGAATACCAACTGGTCCGGGGGATGTAAAGGATCTGAAGAAGAGATCAAGATGGATTTTACGCAGGGCACAGGCAGGCCTATGGGAATTCAATTCAGTATTTATGATGTAGATAACGGTTCCGATTCTGTTAGTGTCCGGCTG